>JANOIK010000845.1:0-3949 GCA_031407585.1 Planctomycetota bacterium
ACGCTACCTGCGGCGCCGCGGCTACAAGATCGTCGCCCGCCGCCACCGCTCGCGCTACGGCGAGTTCGACGTCATCGCGGTCGACGGCCGTACGGTCGTCTTCGTCGAAGTGAAGACGCGCCGCACCGACGGCGGCATCGCCCCGGCCGAGGCCGTCGACCTCACCCGCCGGCGACGCATGACGCGCGCCGCGAACGCGTTCCTGAAGTCGCACGCGTTGCTGGAGTGCCCGGCACGGTTCGACATCATCGAAGTCATCTGGCCCGAAGACGCGCGCCGGCCGACGATCCGCCACCACGAAAACGCATTCCCCGCCGAGGGGCGGGGCCAGTTCTTTCGCTGAGAGCTCGACTTGGCCGGAGCGTCCGCAGCCCCATGAAGTTCCTCTCCAAGTTCTTCGGTCCGCCCCGCCAGGATGCGTTCGCAAAGATGCTGATGAAGCGCATGCGACGCGCGGGCATGGAAGGCCTGCAATACGACGCGGAGAAATTCTCCGTGCGGATCGGCAAGGACTGGGTGGCGTTTCTAGGAAATGCGTACGCCGAATACTGCCGGGGCGACAAGCAGCAGCGCGAGGCGGTGATCAACACATTCATGCAGGCGTGGTCCACGCAGCGTCATGGTATTCCCGATGACTTCGAGGACGCGAAGCCGGACCTGATGCCCCTGCTGCGCGCCCGCAGCTACTACGAAGTGGACGTTGCGCGAGCCGGCAATGGGGCCGCGCTGCCGATTCCGTACGAGATCGTCGCCGATTCGCTGTGCCTCGCGTTGGCCTACGACCTCCCAAAGTCGATGGCGACTGTCACGGAAGACCAGCTCGAAAAGTGGGGCGTTTCGCTCTACGAGGCGTTGGAGGTCGCCAAGCAGAACCTTCGAGAACGAACGGAGAGTTACGGCCAAATCGGATCGGTCTACACAATGGCGAACGGCGATTCCTACGATGCGTCGCGGCTGGTGTTGACCGACTGGGTTCAGGGGCTCGACCTGCGCGGCGACCCCATTGCCATGGTTCCAAATCGAGAGACGCTCTTGGTCACGGGATCCGAAGACAGCGACGGCCTAGCTGCTTTGGCGACCATCGCCGTCGAGGCCTTTCAACACGAACGCCGAATCTCCGGCATTCCCCTTCGCTTCGCCGACGGCGAGTGGCAGGAGTGGACGCCCCCGCTGGACCACAAGTGCTTGCCGGAATTCGACCGCTTGCGCGTGGCGACTCGCGGCGGCGAGTACGAGTCGCAAAAGGTGGTTCTGGACAAACGGCATCTCGAGACCGGACGCGACGTGTTCGTCGCTTCGTATGCCGCGCTTCAGGAAGACGCCACGGGCCGGATCAAGAGCTACTGCACGTGGGCCCGCGGAGTGCCGTCTCTGTTACCCAAGACCGACTTGATCATGATGGTCGTCCCTCAAGAGGATGGCGCCCCGAAAATAATTCGTCGCGTCTCCGTGCCGTGGGACGTCGCGCACGAGCGTTTTGGGCATTTGATGCAGGAGGAGCCGGACTGTTATCCATCGAGATACCTCGTAGAAGCATTTCCCGCGGACGGTGAGCTTGTGGCGCTCGAAGGCGCCGTTGCTTCGTGATCGCCCGCAGTTCGTCGGTTCCGCCTGCACTCGCGGCGCGGCGGGCCAAAAGTTAGAATGCTAGCATCGCGCCGTGGACGGCCAGACGCCGGCGCGTCGTTCGCCCCGCATTCGCTCAACCAGGAAGGTTCACGCACATGACCAAGCACATCTTCGTCACCGGCGGCGTCGTCAGCTCTCTGGGTAAGGGCCTTACCAGCGCGTCGGTCGGCATGCTGCTCGAACGCCGCGGCCTGCGCGTGCGGATGCAGAAGCTCGATCCGTACATCAACGTCGACCCCGGCACGATGAGCCCCTACCAGCACGGCGAGGTCTACGTGCTGGACGACGGCAGCGAGACGGACCTCGACCTGGGGCACTACGAGCGGTTCACCAGCGGCGCCCTCACCCGCGACTCCAACTACACGACGGGGCAAATCTACCTGTCGGTGATCAACAAGGAGCGGCAGGGCGACTTCCTGGGCAAAACCGTGCAGGTGATCCCGCACATCACCAACGAGATCAAGAGCGTCATCGCGCGCGTCGGCGGCGACGACGTCGACGTCGTCATCACCGAGATCGGCGGCACGGTCGGAGACATCGAGAGCCTGCCGTTCCTCGAAGCGATTCGCCAGTTCGCGCTCGATGTGGGCAAGGAAAACTGCCTCTACATCCACCTCACGCTCGTGCCGTACCTGAAGGCGGCCCGCGAGCTGAAGACGAAGCCGACGCAGCACTCGGTGGGCCAACTCCGCCAGATCGGCATCCAACCGGACGTGCTCGTGTGCCGCACCGAGCAACCGATCAGCCGCGAGGACCGGGAAAAGATCGCCCTGTTCTGCAACATCTCGATCAACGCGGTGATCGAGGAGCGCGACAAGGATTTTTCCATTTACGAGGTGCCGCTGAGCCTCGTGGAGAACAAGCTCGACGGTCTCATCTGCCAGAAGCTAGGCCTGCAAACCAAGGAGCCGCAGATCGACGACTGGCGCGAACTGCTCCGCCGGTTGCGGAATCCGGATCATGAGGTGAGCATCGCGGTTGTGGGCAAGTACGCCGAGCATCGCGACGCTTACAAATCGATCTACGAGTCGCTCGATCACGCGGGCATGGCCAACTCGTCCCAGGTGCGCATCGCGCGGATTCGCAGCGAGGAACTGGAGGACGAGGGCCCCGAGCGGATGCTTGCGGGGTACGACGGCATCCTCGTGCCGGGCGGATTCGGCGAGCGGGGCATCGAGGGCAAGATTCAGGCGATTCGCTACGCCCGCGAGCGCGGCGTGCCGTTCTTCGGCATTTGCCTGGGCATGCAGTGCGCGGCGATCGAGTTCGCTCGCAACGTGTGCAACCTCGCCGGCGCCCACTCGACCGAGTTCGATCGCGAGACGCGGCACCCCGTGATTTGCCTGCTTGACGAGCAGAAGTCGATCACCGACAAGGGCGGCACGATGCGACTGGGCGCCCAGGCGGCGAAGCTCGATCCGCAGAGCAAGTCGGCCCAGGCGTACGGGAGCGAGCAAATCTCGGAACGCCACCGCCACCGGTACGAGTTTAACAACATTTATCGCCAGCAGTTCGCCGCCCACGGTCTGAGCGTGGCGGGGACGAGCCCCGACGGCGCACTCGTGGAGATTATCGAGCTGCCGGAGCATCGGTGGTTTGTCGCGGTGCAGTTTCACCCGGAATTTAAGAGCAAGCCGACGGCAGCGCATCCGCTGTTCGCCGGGTTCATCGCGGCCGCGGTTGAACATCATCTGGCGAAGCACGATCGCAATGCCGAGGGCGCCGCGAAGCCCGCGTTCCGCAGTTCGCTGTACGAGGAGTGAGCCGCACGATGAGCGACGAAAAGAAGATCATCGTCGATGAGGACTGGAAGTCGCAGGTTGCCGCGGAGAGGGAGGCCCTTGCACGCGGTGCGGACGCGAAGGACGGCGTCGCGGCCGAGAGCTCCCAAGCGGGGGACGAACAATCTGCCGAGGCCGCCAGAGCGCCGCAACTACCGCCCGCGTCCTTCGAGATGCTCGTGACGACGCTCGCCACCGAAGCGATGATCGGCATGGGCCAAGTGCCGCATCCGATGACGGGCAAGATCCACGCCGACGCTTCGCAGGCGCGCTACGCGATCGACATGCTGGAAATGCTGGCCGAGAAGACGAGGGGAAATCTCACCTCTGGAGAGGACCGCGGGATGCGCGATCTGATGCATCAACTGCGGATGGCGTTTGTGGCGTCGCAGGGAAGCACTTATACGGATTCTAATCTGAAGTAGCGCGCCTCCTCTTGCGCCCTCCCAGGTTACCTATCATGATATCGCGGGCTCCTTTTCAGGGAGGTTGCGATGGACGTGAAGGATCATTTGCCGTTGGCTGAACTGCAGCGGCTA
>JANOIK010000878.1:0-8864 GCA_031407585.1 Planctomycetota bacterium
GGCCTTCTCCGCGGAGTGGCCTTCGTAGAGATGGAACCGGCCTTGAAATGCGATGACCGGGACGCCCGCGAGCTCACCGCAGACGAGCCGGCCGGCGTGGCCCAGTGCCGTGGTCCGCGGGAAGTGCGGGATGTCGGCGTAGGGGAGCGTCGCGTCGGCGGCGATTTCGTTCGCGAGATCGCCGAGGCCTGAGCCGAGGATGATTCCGGCTCGCGGCGTTCGCGGCCAACGCTTGCGGATGGCGGCGGCGGCTTCGTTGATTTGAGCGGCGAGGTGAAGCATTCGGTGCGCGGAGGTGGCTAATTCGTATACGGCGAAACGAGTACCAGCGGCATCCCCCCTCCCTAGCCCTCCCCTCCAGGGGGAGGGAACCGGAGGGGAGTAAGTGGTTAGGCGGAGCGGGAAATGTGCTTCAGGATGCCGAGCACTAGGGCTCGCAGCTTCGGCTGGGCCGAGTTGGCCACCGCGATGATTTCTTCGACGTTGGCTTCGTGCAGCGAGTCCGGCAGGCACATGTCGGTAATGACCGAGAGGCCAAATACGCGCATGCCGCTGTGGACGGCGACGATCACCTCGGGCACGGTCGACATGCCCACGACGTCGGCGCCGATCTGCCGCAGAAACCGGTATTCGGCCCGGGTCTCCAGGTTCGGCCCGGTGACCGCGACCGTGACGCCTCGATGGGCGACGAAGTTCTCGCGCCGGGCGATCTCAAGCCCCGCGTCGATCAGCTCCGGCGTGTACGGCGTCGACATATCGGGGAAACGCACGCCGAGTCGGTCGTCGTTCACGCCGACCAGCGGGTTGTCGCCCATGAGATTGATGTGGTCGTCGATGATCATGACGTCACCGGGGCGGTACTGCGGGTTCATCCCGCCGACGGCCTGCGACACGATGAGCAAATCGGCGCCGAGCGCCTTCATCACGCGCACGGGCAGCGTGATCTGCTTGAGCGGGTAGCCCTCGTACTGATGGAACCGCCCCTCCATCGCGACCACGGGCACGCCGGCAAGCCGACCGCAGACGAGTCGGCCGCGATGACTCGTGGCGGTGGAGCGCGGAAAATTCGGGATCGATTCGTACTCAATCGCGACGGGCGACTCGATCTCGGCGGCGACGTTGCCGAGGCCCGTGCCGAGGATGATTCCGGCGTGCGGCGTCTCGTTCCACTGCGCGCGAATGGCGGCGGCGGCGGCTTCGATTTGGGCGAATAATTCTTGCACAGGGGATTAACCGCGGATTACGCGGATTTCTCGGATAAGAGTAGAAGGAAGGAATTGTTTCTTATCAGAGAAATCCGCGTAATCCGCGGTCGCATTTCTCGGTGTCAGTAGTTAGTAACTTTCCTTGCTACTCACATTTTTGCCTTGTTGGCCTGCGGCGATAGCTTCGGTCCCGCTGGTGCCGAGGCGTGTGGCGCCCAGCGAGACGAACAGTTGGGCGTCTTCAAATGAGCGGATGCCGCCGGACGCTTTCACTTCGACGGGCGATTTCGTGTTCGCCCGCATCAGCCGGATGTCGTGCTCCGTGGCGCCGGTGGCTTTCATGCCGCCGCTCGAGTCCTTGACCATGCCGAAGCCGGTTGAGGTTTTTACGAAGGCGACGCCTGCTTCAGTACTCAGCTCGCAGAGGCGGATCTTGAGGTCGTCACTCGGCAGCAGGCCGCACTCGAAGATGACTTTCGTGATGGCGCCGCCTGCGGAGGCCGCTTCGCGCACCGCGCGGATGTCGGCGAGGACGTACGCCCAGTCGCCGGCCAAAACGCGGCCGATGTTCACCACCATGTCGACCTCGCGCGCCCCCTCGCGGCACGCGATCTCGGTCTCGCGCACTTTGGCGCCGGTGGTGGTCCCGCCGTGCGGAAAGCCGATGACCGTGCTGGGCACGACCGTGGACCCCGCGAGCAGCTCCGCGGCAAGCGCGACCATGGAGGGCTTCACGCAGACGCTCGCCGTGCCGACCTCCGCGCAGAGCCGGCTCGCGGCTCGCAGGTCGTCGTCTGTCTGGGTCGGCTGCAGGACGGCGTGGTCGATCAGGGCGACGATATTCATGACGGCTCCACGAATTAGCGCCTGGTCGATGACCGAGGGTTAAGTGATAGCGAGGACGCTCATCTTAACCGCGGCAGCAGCGTTTGCCTATAAGTTATGGAGCCTCCTCCCCCGCCATCGTCACGTGCGCTACGAAGACGTTGGGATCGATCTCCTCGCCGTAGAAAGCCACCGACCCGTCGCCCGACGAGATGAGAATGCCGCCGGGGTGAAAGCCGTAAGGCTGCGACACGTTGTTGCAATTAATAATCTGGCTCCCCCCGCAAAAGTTGTTGATCGTCACCCACGTCTCCGGGCTGGCCCAGCGAAACCGGCTGTTGATCTGCCGGTTCTCTTCGCCCGCGTAAAACAGCGGCGCGGGGTCGACCGTCCGCTGGTACCAGCCAAACATGAACGGCTTGGCCGCACTTTCGAGGTACATCCACGTGTTGGACAAGCCGTCGGTCACCTCGGCGGCGCGCGTGCGGCGGCGATCGGTGTCCGGCGGGTTGAGCAGGTCGAGAAAGTCGTACTGCAGCATGTTGTCCCACGCGCGATCCGCCTCGGGGGCGCCGTTCTTGCCGTTCAGCATTCCGGCGGCGACCAGCGGCGCGAGGCTTTTCGCGCCAAACACATCGACGCGATTGGCGGCGCAATAATCGGTGGCGTGCCGCCCAATCTGTACGATCGGCGTCGATGGGCAAATAAGAATTCCGCCGAGGTCCTGCTGCGTGTGGTCCTTGTTCCGCGATTGCGCGGTGTCGTCCCAGTCCCAATCGAAGTCGATGAGCCGGAAGCGTGACCCCTGCTCGAAATAAGGCAACAGCAACGAGATTCCATTGTGCGTGGCCAGCGCTGGCTTGACGCCCGCAGGGTGGTCGCCGTCGCGATCCTGCGCTGCCGGCGCGAAGTACCCGCGGGCGCTTTCGAAGTTGATCGCCGCGAGCGTGAGATTCTTGAGATTGTTCTGGCACTGCCCGCGGCGGGCCGACTCCCGCGCGGCCTGCACGGCTGGCAGCAAGAGGGCAACCAGCACGCCGATGATCGCTACGACCACCAGCAGCTCGACCAGGGTGAACGCGAACTGGAATCGAGACGAGCGACGTCGAAGCCACATCGGAGCGCGCCTGCATGGAAAAAGGCGGCGGCGCCGAAGCGCCGCGGCTTGCCTCCGTTACCGACAACTCGCACATCCGTTGTGGGCGATATGGTACCAGACGAACCTTCGGCGCACAAAAAAACCGGCCGGCGATTAGGGTTTTCACCCCAATCGCCAGCCGGCGTCGGTTTCTGCTCAACTTGGGACGGGCAGCCTACTTCCGGCGGCGGACGGCCGTCAAACCAACAAGCGGCATCCCTGCCAGGGCAACAGTCGCGGGCTTCACGACCACAACAAAAAGCCGACCGCCGGAGCGCGACCGCCCCGACAGTCGGCTGGTTTCATCAAATCGAATCGCCCAGGCTCTAGCTGCGACGGCGCAGCCCCAGCAGGCCGATGGCGCCGCTCAGGGCCAATCCAATCGTCGAGGGCTCGGGGACGGTAGCCTGCAGGTTGAAGGCGTCGACGGCGAGACCGGCATCGCTGCCGCCGTCATTGACATCCGTCCAGCGAATGTAGAGAGACTGACCCACGGGCACATTGACGGCGAACGAGCTGCTGAAGTTCGCGCCATTGACATTGCCGTCGATGGCCCCGTTCGTCGTCACGGGAGTTGGGCCGACCAGGTCGAGAGCGACGACGCCGGTCGCGGCGGCGGTCAGATAGTTGGCCTGTCCCGGCGCCCCAACCAGGTACTCAAACTTCAACACGTTTTGAACTGCCGTTGAACTTCGCCAGAACTCGCCGCGGTAATCAATCGCAACGGCTGTGATAGCGCCGTTGAGGCCATTCGTCAATTCAACGCCGAAGGCGGGAATGTTGGTTCCGGACGCTACGGAGCCCAGGGCACGCTCGGTCGAGCCAGTCCCGCCATGGCTGTACAGGGCGCCCGAATTTCCGGCCCCGTTGTCGGCTGTGAAGTTCATTGAACTGCCGCTGCCGCCGGCACGGACGCCTTCCCAACCCGAAAGTCCGGGCACGGCAGCCTTCGTCGTGCCGCTCCAAACGCCGGCCGTCGTCCCGCCCAGACTGGCGCCGTCAAAGTTCTCGGTGTAGAAGGCGGTCGACATGATGATCGCCGCATTCGCAGCGCTTCCCGTAGCGACCACCAGGGCGGTGGCCGCTAGGCAGGACACAATTCGAGTGCATTTCATTAGACATTTCCTTCGGTTGCAAAAACCTATGTAGCGACTTCGGTGATCTCAGTGACGTGGTGGACGAGGGACTTTAGCGCACGCATTTTTGGCGCGCGCATTGTTGCGTAAAATGCGATACTCCCATTCGAGCGAGTGCAGTTTAGGGTAACCAAATTAAGGTTCCGGTCAACGATTTGTGAAAACTTCGCGATCAATTCCAGTGCGCATGAGATCACGTCGTCTCGCGCACATTGGCGGCTCGAGAATGATGGGCAGGGAAATGCAAAGGGCGTACCGGGAGCGGCCAGCCGGCCGAGATGAGACGAACATTTACGCTCCGCCGTCTCTTAATCGCTTCACGGTGCATGAGTTGAGAACAACCGGGGCCTCGAACAAAGCCGAGCTGGACGAGGCGAAGGCCGCGGCGCATGCCCTCATCGCGGCATAGCTCGCCCTGAACTCTGGCAATTCTCCAGGCGACGGCCGCAGAATTGCGACGAACGGAATGCGGCGACCCACACCGTGAAGCCAAGCCGCGCTCAATATTGAAAGTGCTTGATCTGCTCGCCCTTCTCGTCGATCTCGGTCAGCGATTCGATGCCGATTTCCAGGTGCGCGTCCGACCAATCCTGGCTCACCTTCAGGTCGCTCTTGGAGGTCTTCACCCCCTCGGGCGTCATCGGCAGATCGCTCACCAGCAGCAACGCCCCGCGGGCGATCTGGTTTTTGTGGCCGACGACAAACACAGTCGCCGTCTCCATGTCGATGGCGATCGGCGTGTACTCGCCGAGCTTCCGGCGGAAGTCGTCGTCGTGTTCCCACACGCGGCGGTTGGTCGTGTAGACGACGCCCGTGCGATACTCCAGTCCGCGCTCCACGAGCTTCTCGGACACGAACTTGTGCAGCTTGAACGATGGCAGCGCAGGCACCTCGGGCGGCAGGTAATCGTCGCTGGTTCCCTCGCCGCGGATGGCGCCAATCGGCAGGATGAAGTGGCCGATGTCGGTCGAGTGCTTCAGCCCGCCGCACTTACCCAGGAACAGCACGGCCTTGGGGTGGACCGCGGTGAGCAGGTCCATGATCGTCGCGGCGTTCGGCGAGCCGATGCCGAAGTTGATCATCGTGAGCCCGTCGGAGTTGGTCGCCGCCTGCATGGGGCGATCGGCGCCGAAGGCCTGGCAGCCAAACTTCTCGGCGAACCGGTTGATGTACGTGCGAAAGTTGGTCAGCAGCACATACTCGCCAAACCGATCCAACGGCATGCCCGTGTACCGCGGAAGCCAGTCTTGGACGAGGTCGAGCTTGGTGATCATGGGGAAGGCGCTAGGCGCTAGGGTATTAGGCTTTAGGTCGGAGGGGAGGGGGGCGGAATGCTGAATGAAGAATGCTGAATTTCGGAGGTCCGTTTTCTCAGCATTCAGCATTCATCCTTCAGCATTCAGTAGACTTTTCGCGTCGGGCTCGACAACCACTCCTGAAACAGCTTCTTGCACTCCTCCGCAAGCGTGCCTTGGACAAGCTTGAGCGTGCTGCCGCCAATTTCAAGGAGCTGTTTCGCGGGGAGCTGCAGTTCGTTGAAGCCGGCGTCCTCGGCGTCGGCGATGGTCGCGCCGTAGTACACCGTGTCGACCCGCGCCCAATGGAGCGCGGCCATGCACATGGGGCAGGGCTCGCAGGTGGTGGCCACCATGCCGCCGGTGAGGAAGATGTCCCCCACGGATTTGTTCCCCGCGCGAATCGCGTTCACCTCGGCGTGGGCCGTGATGTCGGTCGTCAACACCACGCTGTTGTGAGCCCGCGCGACCACGCGGTCACCGATGGCGATGGCGCAGCCAAACGGGCTCTGGCCGCGGGCCAGGCCATCGCGGCACACGTCGATCGCCATCTGCATGAGCTCTTCGGGAGTGATCGCCATAAGGGTCTCGCGGTGCGGGAGAGCCGCCAGCAGGTCATCCCAAGCTACCAAAAGCGACTAACCCCCGCCTAGGCGAGTGGCAGCGGCAAGCCGCCGAAACGCCGCCGAATCGCGGGGGTTAAAGGTCTTAGCCGACCGATTTGCGGTCGCCCCCTCGGTCGCCCATAATCCAAGGACGGAACACCTGCCACGAATGCCCCTGGGTCGGGGTCGCCAACGCCGACGGTCGCCAAGCTTCTCGCACCGCGGCGTCGCACGATCGAACCCGATCGGAGGCGGTCGCTCGAGTTGATCCCCGAGGCGCCGCCCCACTCGTCGCCCTCCTCACGGCTGCTGCTATGGACGCGGGTCAAATTCTGCTCAAACACGGACTCGTTTCCGACGCCGACCTGGCGCGGGCGGTCGACGCGCGCTCCAACGGGGACCGTGTCGACCAAGTGGCCGTCCGTTTGGGCCTGGTGGGCGAAGCCGACGCACTGCGGGCGCTCGGCGCCGAGACGGGCGTTGAGTACCTCGACCTCGAAGGCGCCACGGTGGACCTCGCCTTGCTGGCCGCGTTCCCGCCCAAGCTGATCCACCGCCACGGCCTGTTCCCCGTGTCGCGCGTGCGCGGCGCCGTGGTCGTCGCAACGAGCGACCCGCTCAACCTCTACCCGCTCGACGAAGCCGCCTCCGCCCTCGGCTGCCCGATCGTACCGGTGCTCTCCACGCGCGAGGCCATCGCGAAGCGCATCAAGACGCACCTCGGCGTGGGCAGCGAGACGATCGAAAGCCTGCTCGCCCAGCGCGAGGAGGAGGAAGTCGAGCTCGTCGACGGCCTGCAGGTCGAGGACGGCGAAATCGCCGCCGAGGTCCAGGAGGCGTCGGTCGTTCACCTGGTCAACGAAATCCTGCTCGAAGCGATCGACTCTCGGGCGAGCGATGTGCACATCGAGTCGCAGCCCTCGGGCGTGAAGGTGCGCTATCGCATCGACGGATTGCTGCAGCCGCAGCCGACGCCGCCGGAGATCAATCGCTTTCAGGCCGCGATCATCAGCCGCCTGAAGATCATGGCGCGGCTGAACATCGCCGAGAAGCGGCTGCCGCAGGACGGCCGCATCAAGCTGAAGGTGCACGGCCGCGAGGTCGACGTCCGCATGTCGGTGATCCCCATGCTGCACGGCGAGGGGATCGTCATGCGTTTGCTCGACAAGGGGCGGATGAAGTTCTCGCTCGACAGCCTTGGCATGCAAGGCGAGCTTCGCAAGTCGTTCGACTCGCTGATCCGCATTCCGCACGGCATCGTCCTGGTCACAGGGCCCACCGGCTCGGGCAAGACCACGACGCTCTACAGCGCGCTGCTCGACATCAAGAGCGAAGACACGAAGATCATCACCACCGAGGATCCGGTGGAGTACCAGCTCGAGGGCATCAACCAGATCCAGGTGCACCCGAAGATCGGCCTCACGTTCGCGGCGTCACTGCGGTCGATCCTGCGGCACGACCCCGACGTGGTGCTGGTCGGCGAAATTCGCGATCACGAAACGGCGGAAAACGCGATCCAGGCGTCGCTCACCGGTCATCTCGTGTTCAGCACGCTGCACACCAACGATGCCCCCGGCGCGTACACGCGGCTGGTCGATATGGGCATCGAGCCGTTTCTCGTGGCCAGCACGATCGAGGCGGTTATGGCTCAACGGCTCGTGCGGCGGCTGTGCAAGCTGTGCCGCGAGCAGTACACGCCGGACCGCGACGACCTGCCTGCGGATTTCCCGTGGGACGAGTATCGCGAGCGCGGCCTGCCGATGTTCCGCAACACGGGCTGCCGCACGTGCCGCGGCTCGGGCTTCGACGGCCGCCAGGGCATCTTCGAGCTATGCGCCACGACCGACGCGGTGCGCCAACTCGCCCATGACCGCGCGAGCAGTTGGGAGATACGAAAAGCGGCTCTGGCGGACGGCATGCGCACGCTGCGGCAAGATGCGTGGCTCAAGGTGCTTGAGGGCGTGACGACTGTCGATGAAGTGCTGCGCGTGACCAAGGGCGATCGGGTTTAAATGCTGAATGAGGAATGCTGAATGCTGCACGGAGGAGTGATACAAATCGTTTCTTCTGTGGAGCAACTATGAGAAGTCAAGAACTAAGTGATCGCACGAAACAATTTGCTTTGTGCATTATTCGACTCTTTACAGCACTTCCCAAAAGCGATGTTGCCCCGAGTGTTAGGGAATCAATTGCTGAGATCGGGAACTTCTGTCGGGGCAAACTACCGTGAAGCGTGCCGAGGGCGCTCCAATGTCGAGATGATTTCCAAGCTTGGGATCGCGTAGCAGGAGCTGGAAGAAACGATCTATTGGTTGGAACTGCTCGTGGATTCAAAGTTGATGAGTGCAAAACGAGTTGTCAGCTTGGCGGACGAAGCCGACCAACTCATGAGAATCATCGTGACATCGATCACAACGCTACGCCGCAAAGGCCGTTAGCCGCACCCTCAGCATTCAGCATTCCCCATTCAGCATTTGCAATCCGCAATGCCCGACTTCGCCTACATCGCCCGAAACACTGCCGGTCAGCGCGTCGAAGGCGTGCTGAGCGCCGCGACGCAGCGCGAGGCGGTCGCCACGCTTTCGGGCAAAGACCTGTTTCCCATGCAGGTGAAGGCGGCCGCGGGGCGGGTGCAGAAGACCGGCCAGCTCAAGGTGCGG
>JANOIK010000886.1:0-1933 GCA_031407585.1 Planctomycetota bacterium
CGGCTGCGTGTAGCTGAGCTCCGCCGCGTAGCGGTCCTGCGGATTGAGCGCGAAGAACCCCGGCCTGATGCGTGACGCATCGTTCCCCAGCAGCACCTGGGAGGTACCGCCGAGCAGATTCCGCTGCGAGACGCCGGCCGACACGTTGTGATTCTGCGTTTGAATGCCGCTGAGAACCGTCTGCCCGGGCCCCAGCGGATCGAGCGGATCGTTTGGGATACGAACAGCAAGCGGCGGCTCAAGATGAGTGAACGTGTTGTTCACGACGATGTTCGGATCGAACGCCGCCCGCTGCTGGTCGATCGTGGCGTTCGTGATGGCGGGGTCGTAAATCGTTCGTCCGCTAGAGACGGCGATCGACCCCGCCAATTGCCGCACGACTTCTGAGTTGGCGAGCGCCATGCGGATCGCGTCGTCGAGCGAAAGCGGTTTCACCGCGTCGTCAGGCAGCGGCTCGCGAACCGTCGGCGGCGGGGGAGTCGGCGGCACGTAGATGTCGGGCAGCGCAGCGGGATCGCGAAAGCGGACTTGCCGCTGCTCGCCCTTGATGAGCGGGAAGACGCTGGCGTCGTATTCCACGCGTTCAGTCGCCGCCGCCGTCGCGCCGAGCACCGCCATGGCGACTGCGGCGACGAGTGAGCGTACGCGGACACGGCGCACTCCGCGCGTAGGCTGGGCGCCACTTCGGGTCGAAACGGATATGCGACGAGGCATAGTCCTGAGTTTTCGGCCGGTTGTGCCGGCTGGTCGACCTGTTCCATCGCGGGCCGCACGACCCTCAGAACCGGCCCGGCAAGGTTTGCCTAACCGTTACGACACGCCCGTTTTTAGTCGTCGGCGGCATGCAGGGCGGCGATCGCCTCGGCCAAGTCGGTCGTGTCGCAAACCACCGCGCCGTCCCGCAGTACGAGTTGCCGTCTCGCGTGCCGCGCCACGGCCTGGTCGTGCGTGACCAGGATCACGGTCAGCCGGCTTTCTTCGTTGAGCTTCCCAAACATCTCGATCACTTCGCGGCTGGTGCGCGTGTCGAGGTTGCCGGTCGGCTCGTCGGCCATCAGGATGTCGGGCTCGTTGACCAGCGCGCGGGCGATCGCCACGCGCTGCTGCTGCCCGCCGGAGAGCTGGCTCGTGTGATGGTCGAGCCGATCGCCGAGTCCGACGCGCTCCATCAATTCCTTTGCGCGGCGATGCCGTTCACGGGCCGGCAAATGGCGGGCGTAGAGCAATGGCAGCTCGACGTTCTCGATCGCCGGCGTGCGGGCCAGCAGGTTGAAGCTCTGGAACACGAAACCGATGCGATCGTTGCGAATCCGCGCGCGCTGGTCGCGCGACATGGTGGCGATCTCCTCGCCCGCGAGCTTGTAGCTGCCGCTGGTCGGCCGATCGAGGCAGCCGAGCGTGTTCATGAGCGTCGACTTGCCGCTGCCCGAGGCGCCCATCAGGGCAACGTACTCGCCCTGCTCGATGTTGAAGGTCGCTCCCTGGAGCGCAACGACCTGCACCTCGCCGAGGTCGTAGATCTTCGCCACTTCGGAAAGTTCGATCAGCGCCATGCGGCGATCCGGGAGTATCTAGCTGGAAAAACAGTCAGCGACCGGCCTCCATTGTACTACGCGGCGCATCGCCGCAGACGTCCGTAAATAGAGCAGCGGCGGCTTCTTTGTGCCTTCACACGGAAGCCGCCGCTGTGTTTTTCCAAGGTCGCGATCTCGGGCCCAAAAGCGGGCCGCCGCGTCGCTTAGAACTCGCCGGCCGTCACGTTCGCGTCGAGCGTCTTCTGCACCTGATCGGAAATGTCGCTCAGGTGGGCTCGCGACAGCTCGTCGAGCGTCAGATCCTTATCGCCCAGCGCGTCCTTGATCAGGCCGTTGATCTCCTTGAGGTGTTCGCGGGCAAGCGCCCGGGCGTCGGCCGGGAACGGCTGGCCGATGCC
>JANOIK010000894.1:0-2204 GCA_031407585.1 Planctomycetota bacterium
TGGGAGAAGCAGAAGGAAGGCAAGAAGCGGATGAAGTCGATCGGCGCGGTCGACATCCCGCAGAAGGCGTTCCTCGCGGTGCTGGAAACGGGCGAGGAAGAGGGGAAGAAGAAGTAGCCTTCGCCTTCGCGCGCGTTTCCATTTCCACATCGAGGCCGATCGGCGCGACTCCCCGATCAATCAATCGTCGCTCGGATTGGCGACGCCGGTCACGGCGGTGAGCCGAGCTTCTTCGATGACGGCGGGAGCTTCGTACGCCATGTTCGTATCTCCGCAGAGGGCGCCCTGACACGGGCGCGGGATGAGAAGGCGAAAAGTAAAGCGTCGACGCCGCTCGCGCGGCGCCGACGCTGCGGGCGGTGGATCAACCGGGGGTCGGGCCGGCTCCGCCGGACACCTGCGTGAGGCGGGCTTCTTCGACGACGACCGGGGTTTCGTATTCTTGGGTCATGGCAATTCTCCGTAAATGGGGCCGCGTCGGAATCGCAGTGGGCTGACCGACGCAACATGCGTAGGGGCGGCGAGAACTCGAGCGAGCGCCCGGCGAGGCGGGCGATCAATCACTGGGAGTCGCTGGGGATAGAGCCGCCAGTGACTTGGGTGAGCTGGGCCTCTTCGACGACCGCGGGGGCCTCGTAGGTCGCGGGCATGATTCGATCCTCCCTGATCTTTTGGATGCGAGCGCCATCCGCGACATCCATGCCGGGATGCAGGCGCGCGAGCCGCCTGTCATTTCGCTCTACTGTTCGTATCGGAAAGGTCGCGCGGGTTGGCGCCGCATAAGCCTCATAAAACATTCTCGCGACATGCGGATTGGCGCAGTCGCGCGATAAGCTGTGACGATTGTCTAAGCGTGGCGAATGCATGCGTCGCAGCGCTCGCTGCTGGCGCCGCATCGTGCGTTGACGTCACGCGGCCATTGGTCGCCGTGCAAGTGCGGCGAGCTCGCGAAAGCGCTCGCCGCGGCGATGCAGTTGATCCCAGCGGCGCAGCGCGAGGCGGGCGTCGGCGAAGTCGCACTCCACGCGACGCCAGCCGATGCGCGGGTTCGCGCCGCTTGGCGAGGGGTGTGACGCTAGCACGCGACCGACGGCGACGGCGCCTGCATCGGTGGCGATGGAAAGCGGCATGACTTGTCCCAGGGAACCGCACAGCCACCGCGCGCGGCGCTCGTCGATCTGCCGATCGAGCGTGAGGCCACCCACGGGCAGCCGTTTCACGTAATGGCGAGGCCCGCTTTGCGGTTGAGCGGTCAGTTGCCCCGCGATGAATCTCGGCAGCGATTCTACGGCGAGGCGCGCCCCCGCGTCGGCGAGATCCGCCTCCCACGTGCGATACCAGCGGTCGGTCGGCCACGCGACCGGCTGTTGGTCGATGATGTCGCCGGCGTCGAGCTTCGCCGACATGAGGTGGAGGGTCACGCCGCTCGCGTCGAGCGCCTCATCGAACACCATGGCCGGCATGGGCCTCGGCCCGGCGTAGCGTGGCAGCAGCGACGGGTGGAGATTAACCGCGCGGCCGTGGTAGTAGTGGAGCATTTCCGCGGGCACGATGTGCGGAAAGCACGCTCCGAGCACGATGTCGATCGTGTTGCGACAGCCGCTGGCGGTAGTTTGCAGATCGCTTCGCAACGGTCCCACGTGGCGAACACGTAGGCCGAATCGCCGCACTGCGGCTGCGAGCGACCATGTCGGCGCCAGCCATCGCAAGCGGCGGTCGCGTCGCCGCCACACGCCGCTGGGGTTGGCGCCGAGCCAGACTTCTTCGATCTCGTGCCCCGCGGCCAGCCAGCGCCACACGAGGCGGGCGGTCTGCGGCACGAGCGATCCGAGAATCAGGGCTCGCATGGCGATACCGAAGTGCAAGGGGATGCGAGGCGATTGCGAGACGGTCAGGCCGCGTTTTTCAGCCGCAGCCGCGCGAGCGAGCGGCGGGCCTTCGACGCGGGCGTGTGCGGGCGGAGTACCGTCTGCCGCCCCAACATGCCCCACGGTCGGACGACGCGGCGAGAGAATTCGCAGCGCGCGAGTAGATCGTGCGCGGCGGGGCACGCAAGCGTTCGGCGGATCAAGTCGAGCGACCACGCGACCGGCGTTTCGCAGCGCAGGCGACGGCACATCTCGACAAGCTGGTCGGCGTCGACTTCGCCCGCGGCGCCTCGGCAGATTTGGCGGATGTCGCACAACTGTTGGAGCGAGTCGAAG
>JANOIK010000923.1:0-2549 GCA_031407585.1 Planctomycetota bacterium
GCGATGGCGAGCTTGTCGGCGTTGAGCGCGGCAAGGTACTTCTGGGCGGCCTCGGTCATGGCGGCGCCGACGGAAGCAGACGCGGGCGGGTCAGCGCCGTGAGCGCGGGGGGTGATAGGCGCCACGAACGATGTGACCAGAGCGAACGCGAAAAGGAAAGATTTCATCACGCAGTTCCGTGCGGGCCAGAATAAGAGAGAACACGCCGTTATAGTGAACCGCAACGCGGCGGCAAAGTTCCGATTCCTGGGGGAGATGGCATGCCGCGCGAAGCTTGCGGGACGGAGATGGAACACACGTCGGACCCCTCGGCGGACATCGGGGTCACACGGGTCGCGGAGCCCGCCCGCTGAAGCGGGCTCGCCGGGGCGTTACTTGAGGATCTCTCGGCGACGGCTTACGTAGTCCCACACCACGTAGCGGTCGAGGTCTTTGCCTGCGGTGAAGAACACGCGGCCCTTGGTGCTCTCGGCGAGCTTGTACGCGAAGCGCACGTCTTCCTCGCTTTGCGACCAACTGGGGAGCAGAAACATGTTGATCGTGATGCCGTCGCGGCGGCAGAGCTGGCCCTCGCGCAGCGTGGCCGTTTCGGTGCGCAGGTCGGGCGGGTAGAGCAGGTAGAGCATCTGGCCTTCGAAGTGGGCCGTGGGCAGGCCGTCGGTGATCAGCACGACCTGCTTGTTCGGAGTGTCCTGCATCGCGAGCAGGCGGCGCGCGGTGGCGAGGCCGTGCTGGATGTTCGTGAAGTGCGGCGGGACTTGGTGCTCGCTCACGTCGTCGCGGCTCATGTCCGCACGGAGGCGCACGATGGGGTCGAACACCGTCACGGGCTTCGGCATGAGCTCGACGAGCTTTCCGCGCGGCACTTGCTTCGCGAAGCTGTAGAGCTCGACGAACTGCAGGTAATCGCCGGGGTACTCGCCGCGGATGAGGCCCTCGAGCGCCAGGGCCATGCGCTTCACGTTGATGTACTGGCCCTCGTAGCGCATCGAGCCGCTCATGTCCATGAGGACTACGGTCGCGCATTTGGGGTTGTTGCGCGTGCGGTGGATTTCGAGGTCGTCTTGGCCGAGGCGCACCGGGGCGCCGGGGCCGTTGCGGACCAGCGCGTTGATGAACGACTGCGTGACGTCGAGGTTCGCGAGCGAGTCGCCGAACTCGTAGGGTTTTGTCGCCTGCAGCTCGACGGCGCCTTCGCCGACGACGCTCGCATCGTGATGCCGACCGGAGCGCGACGGGGCGAGCTGGCTGAAGAGCCGCTCCAGCAGCTTGCCCTGGAACACGCGGTATGCCTTGGGCGTGAGCTCGAAACGGCCGCCGCGCTGTTCGAGTCCCTGCCGCTCGGCGATGTCCTTCAGGTAATCCTGGATCTGCTGCTGCAGGGCGCTGAGCTGGTCGATGTCGCCCGGCTCGGCGAACTCGGCGAGCGCGTCCATGTCGATCACGCCGATCTGCGCGGTCTCGCGCGCCTCTTCGAGCTGGCTGATGAGCTCGTCGATGCGCTCCAGCTCCTCTTTCACGTCGATGGCCTGCGGCACGGTGAGCGGCTCGCGGCCGGTGAAGGGGTACTTGGCGGCGAGTTGCTCGACCTGGTACTTCTCGCCGAGCGATTCGATGAGCGGCAGCAGGTTGCGAGCGAACGGCGAGTTGTCGTCGCCGGCGGCGTACCACAGCCGTTCGAGCTCGCGGATCTGCTCGTGGACGACGGCCTGGTGAAACCGCTGGCGGAGATTCTTGGGGGCGCGGATTTCTTCCGCACGCTCCGCAAACACCTTGGCCGCCTTGGCGCGGACCTTCTCGGTTTCGTAGCGCTCGAGAATCTTGCGTTTGCGTTCCTTGAGAATTGCGAGCAGCGCGTCGATGCTCGGGCCGAGGCCGGCGATCTGGCTGGGGTCGAAGCGCACGGCGCGGGCGAGCTCCTCGGGCGTCAGCTCGCGGCGGCCGCCGAACATGAGCATGTGCTCGAACGCGGCCGACGCCAGATCGGGCCCGCCGGGCTGCGTGGGACTGGGGAACCGCTTGGGGTCGTACTGCTGGTACGCGTGAATGACGCCGCCGAGGGTGTGACGCGTGGGCATGAGGGTAATCATAGCAGGGGGGCGGCGCGGGCCAATCAGCCTGGCCGCCAATGCTGGCAGTGCGGTTGAGATTGAGGGGGCACATTTGGGCTGCTACGATCCCGCCGCCCCACTTCGCTTCTCTTGGGAGTTCGACCCATGCGCCATGCGACCTTACTGCTCGTCGCCCTCATGACCGCCCCCTCGTTCGCGTGGAGCGACGGTCCCACGTCGCCGGCATCCCAGGAGATTCGCGGGCCGCTATTGCCGGATGTCGCCGAGGAGTCGCGGCCGATCGTTCGGCTGGCGTCGGCGGTCGAGCCCACGGCTCCACGCCCCGTGAACGCCGGCGTTCAACCGACTGAAGCCCAGGTGCGCTTGGCTCAAAAAATCGCGCAGCTCGAACTGCTGCAGGCGGATGTGGACGCGCTCCGCGAGGCGACGGGAACGCCGCGGCAATTTGTGATCCATATCGAGATGCTGGAAGTCAAC
>JANOIK010000960.1:0-8077 GCA_031407585.1 Planctomycetota bacterium
GGCGTGCAGCCACTGCTCGACGCCGTGGCCGCGTACCTCCCCAACCCCCTCGAAATGCCGCCGGTCGAAGGCGTTGATCCGTCGCTCAAGTCCCACGGCAAAAGCAAAAAACACGCCGCCGCGGAAGGCGAGCAGCTCCCCAAGATCCGCCGAAAACCGGACCCCAAAGAACCGTTTTGCGGCCTCGTGTTCAAGGTGCTCCCTTTTAAGACTGGCGACCTCGCCTGGGTGCGCATCTACTCCGGCACGCTGAGCGGCAACAGCCGCGTGCTCAACCCCGGCCGCGACAAGAAGGAGAACGTCGCCCAGCTTTGGCGCATCCACGCCAGCAAGAAGGAAGAGCAGCTCGAAGAAGCCCGCGCCGGCGACATCGTTGGCGTCATCGGCCTCCGCGACTCGATCACCGGCGACACGCTGTGCGACACGCGTGAACCGATTTTGCTCGAGTCGATCGAGTTCCCCGAGACCGTCATCTCGATGGCCATCGAGCCCGAGAGCACGGCCGACAAGAAGAAGCTGGCCGAGACGCTCGAGATGCTGCGTAAGCAGGACCCCACGTTCGCCGCGACCGAAAACGAAGAGACGGGCCAAACGCTCATCAGCGGCATGGGCGAGCTGCACCTCGAAGTGATCCAGCACCGCCTGCAGCGCGACTTCAAGCTGAACGTGAAAGTCCACCAGCCGCGCGTGAGCTACCGCGAGACGATCAAGGGCGCCGCGGAAGTCGACGGCGACGTCCACCGCATCATCAACGGCGTTGCCCACACGGCGAAGCTGCGACTCAAGGTCGAGCCGATGCCCTCGGCCGCCGGCGTCGTCGTGAGCACCGTCCCCAACGCCGGCCTCCCCGGCGACATGCTCGCGATCGTGCTCGAAGAGCTGGAAAACGCCGGCCAGGGCGGCGGCGTCCTTGGCTTCCCGCTCATGCGGATCAAGAGCACGCTTCTCTCCGGCCAGATGCACGAAACCGAAAGCACCGAAGTCGCGTTCCGCATGGCCGCATCAGCCGCGTTCGACGCCGCCCTCCGCGCCGCCGGCACGGTGCTGCTCGAACCGGTGATGCGACTCGAGATCAGCACTCCCGACGAGCACGTGGGCGACCTCATCGGCGACCTGCAGAAGCGCCGTGCGATGATCAACGAGCAGCAAAACCGCGGCCACCTCACGGTGATTCACGCCGAAGCGCCGCTCGCTGAACTCTTCGGCTACTCGAGCGCGATGCGCAGCCTGAGCCAAGGCCGGGCCAGCGCCTCGATGGAACCAAGCACGTACGCCCCGGCGCCGGACGACGTGCTGAAGCGGTTTCTGTAAGGCGGACGCCCGCACTTTGATCGGTGCGAGACAATCGCCCTTGCAAAAACTGCTCGAATTGCTGGATACTTCGCCCAGGCAATCCCTGGAGAATTGCCTTCGCACCACGCTGGTTTCGCTGCGCGCTCCGGCGCGTCTTTCATGACATCGCTCAACGACTGGATCGCCGCGCTCTTCGCGCATCCTAATTTGCTGCGCATGGGGCACGCCCAGCGCGCGGAGGATCAGAATCTCGGTCTCGGCTGGCTGTATTACGCGCTCGCCCGCATCGTTCGACCGACGACGGTCATCGTCATCGGCTCTTACCGCGGCTACGCGCCGCTCGTGTTCGCCAGAGCGCTCGCCGACAACGGCGAAGGGGGCGAGCTGCACTTCATCGACCCGTCGCTGGTCGACGATCACTGGAAAAAGCCCGCCGAAGTGCAAGCCTACTTCGGTGAGTTCGACGTAACCAACGTCACGCACCATTGCATGACGACGCAAGCGTTCATCGCATCGCCCGCTTACCGCAAGCTGGAATCGCCCGGCATCGTGCTGGTCGACGGATACCACACGGCCGAGCAGGCTCGAATTGATTTCAACGCCTTCGCCCCCAAGCTCGCGCCTCAGGGCCTCGTCCTACTGCACGACAGCATCTGGCGGCAGCCGTCGCCCATGTACGGCCCAGGCCGCGAATATGTCCGCGACGTCGTCGACTTCGTCACCGAATTGAAAACCGATCCCGACTGGCAAGTGTTTGACCTGCCCTTCGGCGAGGGTCTCTCGATGGTGCGTCGCGCGGTCGCGCCGCCTGAGTGCCTCGACCGCTCGCTCCCGCCCCTGCGCGCGGTAGGAGCCAGCGCGTTATGATTCGCACGCTCTGGCGCCGCTCGCAGCCGCGCTCGCGGTTGCTCATCGTCCGGCATCGCAAATACCAGCGCCGTTTTTTCGACGTGATCCTCAAGTGGGTCGCGGCGAACGTGCCCGAACTGGCGCCGCTGTTCGATGTGCGCGACCTCCCTGTTCGGGTTCGCGATTGGTCCCCCTACGCGCTGCACGTCCCCTGGCTGCAAGATCCCGTCCAGGAGTGGTCGCCCGAGACGTACGACCAGGCGAATGGTCTGGCCGCGGAGTGCGACGCCCGTGGAATCCCGGTGCTCAATCGCGTCGACCGCATGCTGAACGCCACGAAGTCGCGAGGCGCCGAACTCATGCGGAGCGCTGGCGTCGCCACGCCGAAGATGGCGCCCATCGCGGACGCGCGCGAGTTCGAGCGATCGCTCCTGGGTCTCGCGTTGCCGCTGTTTGTTCGCGAAGACTGGGGCCATTCGCGCAACGTCTTTCGCGTCGACTCGCCCGCCGACGTCCGCCAAATCCCGTGGACGACGCTCCAGCGCCCAGTCGCCATCGAGATCGTCGACGTCCGTAGCCCCCGCGACGGACTGCACCGCAAATATCGCTATGTTGCCGCGGGCGACGTTGGCGTTTCGCACCACGTGCAAACGTCCGCCGAGTGGATCACCCGGGGCGAGAACCGCGTCTTCACGAACGAGGCGCGCGAGGAGGAATTGAACTACATCACTCGGCCCGATCCCAATCACGACGCTCTCCAGCGCGCCCGCCGAGCCCTCGGCCTGGAGGTCGTCGCCTTCGACTACGGCTACACGCCCGACGGCCGCATGGTCGTGTGGGAGGCGAACCCGTTTCCCACCATCGTTTTCGGCACGCGACGGCTGATCTACCGCAACCCGACCATCCACCGCACGCTGCTCGCGATCGTCCGCTTGTATCTTTCTGCGGCGGGCCTGCCGATCCCCGCGAACATCGACGACGGCCTCGCCCTCGACTTCGCCGGCGTGGCGGAGCGCTTCACCTCCGATTTCCCGACGACCCTCCGCGAACGCTTGCAGAATTGGGAACGCCGCCGTCGCCATCGGGCCGCGTGAGGATGCATGGACAATCTCTGGGCCATCACCGCCTATTTCAACCCCATGCACTGGCGGCGCCGGCGCGAGAATTACCGCCGCTTCCGCCAGGCGCTGCGGCTCCCGCTCGTTGCGGTCGAGCTCGGCTACGACGGCCAGTTCGATCTCGCCCCCGGCGACGCCGACGTCCTGCTGCAGTTCCCCGCCACGGACGTCATGTGGCAGAAAGAGCGGCTGCTTAATCTCGCCCTCGCCGCCGTGCCGCCGCACGTCGATAAGGTCGTGGCCATCGACAGCGACGTCATCTTCGCGCGCGACGACATCTGGCCTGAGGTCAGCCGAGCGCTCGACGAGACGCCGCTCCTGCATCCGTTCTCGCAGGTCTACTACCTGCCGCCGGACCACGCGCTCGACTTCCCTCTCATCGAGCAAACCCTTCCTCCGTGCCTCGGCCTCGGCGCCCTTCGCGCGCAAGGCCACGCCACGCTCGCACTCTGCAACCCGGACTGGCGCAATCCGCACGATCTGCCGCCGGTCAGCTACGGCCTCGCTTGGGCGTTCCGCCGAGAGCTGTTCGCCGAGCGCGGCTTCTACGACCCGTGGATCATTGGCGGCGGCACGCGCGTCCATTGCTTTGCCGCGGGCGGTCACGCGCACGACGCGGCCGACGCAATGAAGTTCACGCCGACGATGCGCGACCACTATCGCGCCTGGGCCGAAGGCTTCCACGCCGACGTGCGCGACGCGTGGGGCGCTCTCCCGGGCGCGATCGCCCATCTCTGGCACGGCACGACCGGCGGCCGCAAGTTCCGCCAGCGTTACGCCGACTTCGCCGCGTTCGACTTTGATCCGACGCGCGACATTGCCCTCGACGCGAGCGGGGTCTGGCATTGGGCGAGCGACAAGCCCGCCATGCGCGACTATCTCCACGACTACTTCGCCGGGCGCCAGGAAGACGGCGACCAGTAACCGCCGCTCGCGGAATGATACGGCGACGTGAGCGCCCGGCGTCGCTTGAGCCGGCGCGGCGCCAGCTCCGCCCGCGAAATAGCAGGATTTCAACGCCCATGCGGGAATTCTAAAATCTTCTGCGTCGCCGTTTGCTTGCCTCCTGCCGCGGCCGATTCAATGATGAAAGATCGGCCCGGGCTCTCCTCGCGCCGCCTTAGCCGCGGAACCGGCCCGTCGATCGTCAGCTCGTCGCACGGCCACTGGAAGTCCCTTGATGCATCGATCGGCGATCACTGCCGCGACTCTCCTCGCCGCCATCGCGGGCGTGTTCGCTGCGCCCTCTCGCTGCTCCGCCCAACTCACCGGCGAGCTCGGCGCTCACGATCCCTCAACCGTCATCAAAGGCGCCGACGGCCGCTACTACTACTTCGCCACCGGCCAGGGCGTCGTCTCGCGCTCGTCCGCCAACAAGATCGCCTGGACCGGCGGCCCCGCGGTGTTCAACTCCCCGCCCGCGTGGACCACCGCGGCCATCCCCAGCTTCACCGGCGGCTTCTGGGCGCCCGATGTCGCGTACTTCAACGGCAAGTACCATCTCTACTATTCCGCCTCGGCCTGGGGCACGATCGACTCGGCCATCGGCGTCGTCACCTCGCCCTCGCTGTCGAGTCCCGTGTGGACCGATCAGGGCAAAGTCGTGCAATCCGACGCCGCGTGGGAAGCCGGCCCCAACACCGACACCACCACGTTCAACGCCATCGACCCCAGCGTGCTAGTCGCCGCCGATGGCAAGGTGTGGATGGCGTTCGGCTCCTACTCCTCCGGTATCCTGGTCACGGAGATTAACCCCGCGACCGGCAAGCGGCTCAACGCCAGCACGCTCAGCGCCACGCTGGTCGCGAACAACACGCCGGGCGGCGGTTGGGGCAGCACCATCGAAGGCGCCGCCCTCACTCAGCGCGGCGGCCTCTATTACCTGTTCGTCAACTACGGCGGCTGCTGCTCCGGCATCGACAGCACCTACGACATCCGCGTCGGCCGCAGCGCGAGCCCCACCGGCCCGTTCCTGGACAAGAGCGGCGTAGACATGCGCAACAGCGGCGGCACGATCTTTCTCGACGACGACGGCCGCCGCATCGGCCCCGGCCATTTCAGCACGTTCAACGACGCCGGCCAGGACTCCTTCGGCTACCACTTCTACAACGGCGATGCGAACGGGGCGCCCACGTACGAACTGCGCAATCTCTACTGGACCGCCGACGCCTGGCCCAGCTACGCCACGGTGAATCCCAATTGGACCGGCTCCACCAGCGGCAACTGGTCGACTGCCGTCAACTGGACCAGCGGCGGCGTTCCCAATGGCGTCGGTCACGACGCGAACTTCGTCGCCAACTCGGCGAACCGCTACACGGTCGCCGTCGACGGCGGCGGCAAGACGGTCAGCTCGATCAACTTCGGCAGCGCCGCTTCCTACACAGTGGGAGCCGCCGGCGGAAACGCCATCACGCTCGACTCGCTGGCCGGCGACGCCGCGACGCTCAACGTCCACAACGGCAGCCATACGATCGCCGCGCCCCTTACAGCCGCCGACACTCTCGGCGTCAACACGGCAGCCGCCGCCAGCTCGCTCACGCTGTCCGGTCCCGTGTCGGGCACGGCGCTTCGCAAGTACGGCCCCGGCAAGCTCACCCTCGGCGGAACGAGCGCCTTCACGACGAACGTCTTCGTCAAACGCGGCACGCTCGAGATCACCGGCGCCGTCTCCGCGGCGCAGTTCAGCAGCATCGGCCACACCGTGGGCGACGTGGGCACGCTCATCGTCCGCGGAGCTGGCAGCTTCACCGCCGCGGCGGATCTCAACATCGGCGACTCCGGCGACGGCGCCACGCCCGCCACCGGCACGCTTGAGCTGCGCGACACGGCCGCCGTCACCGTCGCCACGACCGGCGGCTTCTACGTCGGCGCCGGCTTCTTCGCGGGCACGCGCGGCGTCGGCACGGTCAACCAGACCGGCGGCACGCTCACCGCCAACGGAAACTTCGACGGCGCCTTCGTCGTCGGCGGCCGCGGGTCCACCCTCGCGGTGGGTACGTACAACCTCAGCGGCGGCACGATCGCCGCAAATACCAACGTCCAAATCGGCGGACGCGGCACGGGGACCATGAACCAATCGGGCGGCGTGGTGAACGCCAACGGCTTCCTCTCCATCGGCCGCTACAACGGCGCCGTCGGCGCGTGGAACGTCACCGGCGGCACGGTCAACCAGATCAACGCCGGCCGAACGCTCATCGTCGGCGAAGAGGGCGCCGGCACGCTCACGCTCAGCGGCAACGGCGCCGTCAACGTGGCCGGACTGCTGCGACTCGCGTCCACGGCCACCGCCGTCGGCGTCGTCAATCTGAACGGCGGCGTGCTGGCCACGACCCAGGTCACCAAGGGCGCGGGCAACGCGACGTTCAACTTCAACGGCGGCACGCTCCGCGGGACCGCCACCACGGGAACGTTCATGCAGGGTTTGAACGTCGCCAACGTCGACGTGGGCGGCGCGATCATCGAAGCGGGAGCAGTCGGCATCACCATCGCTCAGCCGCTGGTGCACAAGGCCGCCCTCGGCGCCACGCTCGACGGCGGACTGACCAAACTCGGCGCCGGAACACTCATGCTCGCCGGCGCCAACGCCTACACCGGCGGCACGCTCCTCAACGCGGGCGCACTCCTGATCAACAACGTTGCCGGTAGCGGAGTCGGCACAGGGTTGGTCACCGTGACGTCCGCGGCCATGCTCGGCGGCACGGGATTTATCGGCGCCGACGTGCTCAACCACGGAACCATCAATCCGGGCGTCAAAATCGGCGTGCTCACGATCAACGCCGACCTCACGCAAGAGCCCGCCGCAACGATCGAGATTAACGTGAGCGGGCCCGCCAGCGCCGACCGCCTCGTCGTCTCCGGCACGGCAACACTGGCCGGAACATTGAAACTGACGCTGATAACTTACACCCCCACAGCGCCGGCATCGTTCGACGTCCTCGACTTAACGACGCGCAGCGACGAGTTCGCCACGCTCGACCTCCCCGCGCTCAACGGCTTCGTCTGGGATTTCTCCCAGCTCTACACGACCGGCGTCCTCGCGATCGTCCCGCAGTTCGAAGCCGACTTCGATTCCAACGGCCGCGTCGACAACGCGGACCTCGACGCATGGCGCACAGGCTTCGGTAGTACCGGCCCCGGCGTCGGCCGCGCCAGCGGCGACGCCACCGGCGACGGCGCCGTCACGGGCGACGACCTCCTCGTCTGGCAACGCCAACTCGGCAGCGGCGTCGCCGTGACGCCCGTCGCAACCCCCATCCCCGAACCTTCCACCCCCGCCCTCCTCACCGCTTGCGGTTTAGCCGCCGCCGCGACCCGCCGTTTTCGGCGCCTGTAGCACTTCGTTACAATGGTCGAGGAGGTACTGACTCATGCAAGAAATCATCGTCGAACCGGCGCTCGGAGCGCAGCTTGGCCAACTCCCGGGCCAGGCATTACTTTGCGATGCCGACGGCCGAGCCTTAGGATTCTTCTCCCCCCTGCCCAACCGTCCGCACGTAGCAGACCTGCAGTTGGAACCGCCGCTCTCGGTGGCCGAGACCGAAGAGTTGCGAAAAACGCGCGCCGGGAAGCCGTTGAGTGAGATCCTCAACCGACTCGGTCTCTCATGACTGCGCTCTCCTCCGTGTCCTCTGTGCCCTCCGTGGTGAATCCCTCCGCATGCACTGAGACCCGGCCCGAAAAAAAGCGCGCGTCAAGCCCGCCCAACTATTTCGCATTTTCTCGTCCCGCGGTGCTAGGAATTGTGCCAGCCCATCGGGGACAATGATCGTCGCGACGTTCACGCTGCGCGCCGACACGGGAGGGCGAGACACCCCGCG
>JANOIK010000972.1:0-5491 GCA_031407585.1 Planctomycetota bacterium
GTCACGAATTCCTTGGCCTTCGCGTCGTCCTGACCGTTGTGGCGGAGGGCGTAGCCCCACGCGGCGAGGTAGTTGTAGCGGGCGCCGCCGGAGGTCTTCGGGTTCGGCGTGACGACGTTGACGCCTTCCTTCGTGAGATCATCCCAGTCCTTGATGTTTTTCGGGTTGCCCTTGCGCACCATGAAGACGATGGTCGACGTGTAGGGGCAGCTGTTGTTGTCGAGCCGCGATTGCCAGTTCTTGGGCAGCAGCGGCGGATCGGTCAGCTTCACGATCTGATCGATGTCGTATCCGATGGCGAGCGTCAGGACGTCGGCAGGCTGGCCGTCGATGACCGCGCGGGCTTGCTTCGACGCGCCGGCGTGCGATTGGACGATCGTGACGTCCTGGCCCTTTTCTTCCTTCCAATATTTCGCGAACGCGACGTTGTACTCCTCGTACAGTTCCCGCGTGGGATCGTACGAGACATTGTCGATCGTGATCGGCTCCTTCGAGCCCTTCGTGGCGCTGCCGGAGGTGCTCGCGGCGTTCGTGCCGTTGCATCCCATCGTCGGGATCAAGCTTGTGGCGAGCAGGAATGCGGCGAGGGCATGTCGGGATGTGAGCTTTCGGTTGGTAAGCCTGAGAGGAGACATGGCGGACCTCAAATCGATTGGGTTGGCGGGGGTTTGGGACATGAATCGCTGGACCTGCAGGGGAAAGACAGAATCGTTAGTCTTGACGGCAGGCCCCACCGCACGGACGATGCCGAGCAATCGAGGAAACGCCTAACCCCTTTGTTGACAAAGGCTTATCGGAACATGAAGAAATGACAAAGCACCGCGCCTGTGTTATGTCACGGCCATTGCCTATGATATCGACTTGATAGCCATGATATTTGACGACCCGACCGCCGACCGCTTATACCTGTTTGCCCTATGGATCGATTCCGAGAAATGCTGCTAGCAGCGTGGCGCGAGGCATGCCAGCACATCGAAATCCACGAGTCGGCCGCCGAAATTGCGAAGCTGTTGGCGGAGCACATCCCGCTTGCTCAGCTTGCCGTGGAGCGGATCGACCCGGACCACAACGTCGTGGCGACCGTCGCGCTCGCTCCGCGACGAACGGGCGACCCGCCCGCGGGGAATCGTGAGTGCTCGGCCGCCGACATCAAGCGGTTGGTCGCTTGGGTGAAACGCGGCGCCATCAGCCAGGGCGGATCCGACGGCGGGTTTCCCGCGGCGCTCGATCTGCTGTCATTCCCTAGCGATGGCAGAGATCTGCGCGCGACGCCGCTGCATAGTCGCGCGGAAGCGATGGGCGCGCTCATCGTGAGCGCGCCGCCTGGCCAGCGTTTCACCGCGCGGCACGAGCAAATGCTTTCGATGCTGCAGGAGCCGTTTGCCGTGGCGCTCGAGAACGACCGCCGGCTCCATGAGATGGCGGCGCTGCGCGAAGCGGCCGAGGCCGATCGGCGCACGTTGTTGCGTCGCCTAGGTCGGCAAGAAACCGGCGATCCTATTGTGGGCGAAGGGGCCGGGCTCGCGCCGGTGATGAAGCGCGTCGACCTGGTGAGCACCGCCGACGCGCCGGTGCTGATCTTAGGCGAAACAGGCTCTGGCAAAGAAGTCGTCGCCCGCGCGATCCACACGCGGAGCGAGCGGCACGACGGACCGTTCATTCGCGTCAATTGCGGCGCCATTCCGCGCGAGTTGATCGACTCGCAGTTGTTCGGCCACGAGAAGGGCAGCTTCACCGGCGCGACCGAGTCGCGGCAGGGCTGGTTCGAACGGGCCAACGGCGGGACGCTGTTTCTCGATGAAATCGGCGAGCTGCCGCTGGATGCCCAGGTGCGGTTCTTGCGCGTGCTGCAGGATTCCTACATCGAGCGCGTCGGCGGGCACGAGCCAATCCGCGTTGACGTGCGCGTCGTCGCGGCGACTCACCGCGACCTGTCGGCAATGGTGCGGGAAGGGCGGTTCCGCGAGGATCTGTGGTACCGCATTGCCGTGTTCCCGATTCTGCTGCCGCCGTTGCGCGAGCGGCTGGCCGACATTCCCGCGTTAGCAGCCCATTTCTCGGAACGCGCGGCCGTGAAGTTTGGGCTCGCTCCCGCGCTCCCGTCGCCAAGCGATATCGCCGCGCTCCAGTCGTACGGTTGGCCGGGAAATATTCGCGAGCTCGCGTCGGTGATCGATCGCGCTGCGATTTTGGGCGAAGGCCGGCGGTTGGAAATTGCGGCGGCGCTGGGGTTCGGCGCCGACCTGTCGCCTGTCGTCGGGCGAGTCGGCGGTTCCGCCTCCGTCTCGAGCCCGGGCAAGTTGGCGACGATCGATGAAGCCATTCGGCAGCACATCATCGCGGCGCTCGAGCACACGCGCGGTCGTGTGGAAGGTCGTCGCGGCGCGGCGGCGCTGCTGGACATCAACCCACACACGCTGCGCGCACGCATGCGAAAGCTGGGCATCGACTGGGCCACGTACCGTGGCGATTGAAGCGATGTCGCGGCGTGCCGAAGATGCCGGCGCTCAGTCTTCGCCGGCAATTGTCGACGCCGCGCGGTAGACGGCAAGCTCGACCGTGTCGGTAACCATGTCGACGTGGCCATCCGCGTACGCGAACATCCCCCCGCCCGGGTGAACGCTGCCCATCGCGCCGTTCTGCAAGCCGTAGAATTCGCCTGGGCCGGGCGGAGTGTTGAGTATGAACTCCGTGGTGCGGAGACTGTCCGCGTTGCGCCGCGCGTAGGTCCATGTGTTGGACGACTCAAACGTGTCGGCCATGAGGGTCTCGCCGATCATCAGCGTGTTGGAACTGCCGTCGGCGATTTCACTGCGTTTCCGCTGGATGACGTAGAGAAACAGGCCGTCGTTCTCGTATTTCGATTCCAGGCCGGGCGACGCAGCGCCTTTCGTACCTTGGACGAAGGCATACGTGCCCGTGGCGGCAACCACGGGACTGTAAGCATCACTCAGCGGCTTCGACGGATCGCTAGGGCAAACGAAAAGCGTTGGTCGCAGTTTGATCGCTTCGGCTTTTTTGGGACTGCCATACCACCAGCCGAGATCATTCATATTGCGATTCCACAAGCCGCCGTTGGCCACGTCAAGCTTGTCGTGCAGTGCTTGCTGCTCCATGTACGGCAGGATCGTGATGAATCCGCTGGCCGCGTTTCTCTTCTCCACTGCCAAGCCCGGCGGGCAAATGGCGAGAGGCGTCGCGGGATCCTCCCCGGTATCGTCGCATCCGACGCGGCCGGCGGGAAACTTGCGTACCGCGGACTCGTAGTGCGAAATGGCCAGCGCGACTTCGCGAAGGTGGCTCGAACAGATCTGGCGTCGCGCCGCCTCGCGCGCGGCTTGGACGGCGGGCAACATCAGCGCGATGAGCACGCCCAGAATCGCGATCACGACCAGAAGCTCGACCAGCGTGAACGCACGGCGAACGGCGTTTTGCCCGGCGGTCGCCGGCGGGCGCGGGGAGTCTTGGAGGACATCCGGGGCGAGCATGGCCAGGCTCATCACGGGGGTCGCGCGAAATCGGACACGGGGCGGCGGGCGATCCGGCCCCTGGCGTTCCTCCCTAAGAATACCAGAGGCGGGGCGACCGTGCCGTGAATTTCGGTAAGAATGGGGCCAAGAGAGTGGCGGGGTGTGCCGGGACGCTAGAATCTGCCGGATTTTGGCAATGGGCAGGCTGATCTTGCTGGCTTTGCAAGATTGGGCGCCGGCTGCCACATTGGGCCTAGTAGATCGACGATGCCGGGTTATGCCCCCCGTGATGCCCCAAGCGCGGAACAGCAGGCGAGACGAAGACGCTGGGGCGCCAACCTTGGCGGACCCCGCGGTATTTGCTGCGCATTACCGGGAAGCCTACCACCGTCTTAACCTCGTGGCAGCGGGCGTGACGGGCGAACGGCACTCGGCCGAAGATATCGTGCAGGAAGCGGCGATCATCGCCTTCGAAAAGATTGACCAGTTTTTGCCGGGGTCGAACTTTGCGGCTTGGATGGCCGAAATCGTGCGGCGGTGTGCGCTGAACTACCGACGAAAGAACCAGCAGCGTCGCACCTACGCCGCCGATCCTGCCGTGCTTGGACAAATGAATCACGCAATCGCCCCCAGCGAGCCGTCGCCCATCGCCCGGGACAGCGGCGCGATGGCGCCCGACCAGGCGTCGTTCGACGATGAATTGGCCGGCGCCCTGCAGCTTCTGAGCGATGAAGCGCGGTCGTGCCTGCTGCTGCGGATCGTCGAAAAACTGAGTTATGCGGACATCTCGAAACTGCTCAAGATTCCTGAAGGCACGGCGATGAGCCACGTGCATCGGAGCAAGGGGTCGCTCCGGAAGCACCTGTCCCGTGAACAAGGCTCGGGGAATGGGCCTGCGAGCCAAGGCGCCGCGGCGAGGACAACGGAATAAGTTTTTGCGATGACTGCTTCGCACTCACCTTCTGGCGACGACCGGTTCGAGGACTACCTCGACGGATTGCTGAGCGCCCCCGAGCGGGCGGCGTTCGCCGAGGCGATGCGCGCCGATCCAACGCGGCTGCGCGACGCGGAGCTGCAGTCGCGGATCGATGGGGCGTTGGGCCGACTTTTTGCCGTGGAGACGCCGCCCATGGAGCAATTGGCGGCTGCGGTCGCGGGAGGCGCCGCGAGCGGTGCGCGTTCCGGCACGGGCCCGACAGTTGGCTTGCCGCCGGTTTCGGCTAAGACGCCGCGCGGAGCGCGGGCCTATTGGGCGGGCGCGGGCATCGTAGCGGCCGCGTTGATGGCTGGCGTTCTGGCATCGCTGTTGTGGCGCTCGCCCGCGAGCGAGGGGCCGCTGTTCGCGGCTCGGCCGTTGGTCGATGTCTATCGCGACGCGGTGGCGAGCGGATTCGAGCCGACCTACGAATGCCACGAGCCGGAGCGATTTGCCGCAACATTCCAGACGCGGCAGGGCCAGCCGCTGAAACTGCTCGCGATGCCATCGGATGCGCGGATGTTGGGACTGGGCTATACCGGCGGGTTGAGCCGCACGACGACGGCCATGCTGTGTTATGTCGACGGGCGCCCCGTGATGGTGTTCGTCGATCGCGCGGCGAACGACAGGCGCGAGATCGCCGAGACTCCCGGCGAGGGCCTGCATGTGTTTCGCGCAGAGCGCGACGGGCTCGTGTTCTATGAAGTGACGCCGCTGGAAACGCCACGGGGCACGTCGCTGCTAGCGCCCGCGGTGGGTGAAACGCCTGGGGCCTGAAATTGCTTGCCTCGTCGCGCGAGGCGGCACACGCAGCGAAATGGCTCCCGATTTTTAAGGAGCCGCCTGCAAGAGATCGGCTCGGCTGAGACATTCGGGGGTGGGTCGTATTGCTCGCTCGAGTGTGTCCGCGTGCGGACGCACCTGCGCGAGTTGCGCGCAGCGGCGGCCCCTAGAGCGCACGTCCTGCACGCAGTTCCCTCAACCGAACTGAGTAGGAGGTGATCTCATGAGGCGATTCTTCACGCGCGTGCGGTGCTTGGCCGCG
>JANOIK010000989.1:0-6108 GCA_031407585.1 Planctomycetota bacterium
GGCGTACTTGGCGGTTCAATTCTCCCGCGATTCGATCACCGCCATCATCTCCCGGCGGATCTGGTCGAGGCGGCCTTCGTCCTGGATCTTGCCGCCGCCGCGGTTGGTCACGTAGAAGACGTCGACCACCTGGTCGATGTACGTGCCGATCTTCGCGTGCCAGATCGTGAGCTCCATGTCGTGCAGTTTGCGCGACAGGCGGTAGAGCAGACCCACGCGGTCGAACGTGAACACTTCGACGACCGTGGCGAATTCTGACGCGTGGTTGTCGATGCGGACGTCGTTCTTCAGCGCCGTGAGCTTCATCGACGCCTCGACGATGTCCTGGCCCCAGAGGCGGCGGAACTTCGGCGGCTCCGGCGAGTCGACGGATGTGGCGAGCTGGCGCGCGACTTCGTCGAGCCGGCCCTGGTGCGGGGCCCCCTTCGACTCTGGGTCAGTCGCCGTGAAGCGGAGCAGCAGCAGGTCGTCGGCCAGCACTTGGGCGTCGGCGGCGAGAATTTGCAGGCCGTGGCTGGAGAGGGCGCCGGCCATGCTGGAAAAGGCGCCGCGGCCGCGGCCACGGTCGACGCCGCCGGTGAACTCGACGGTCTTCGAGTCGGCGTTGTACTCGCCCCAGGCAGTGGCGCCGTGCAGCGGCAAGCGGCGAAAGCGGCGCAACGCCTCGGCGACGCCCGCCGTCTCGCGCGCGGCGATCATGCCCGCAGGCAGCGCGTCGATCTGCCGCTGGAACCACGCGTCGGCCCGCTCGGCCGGCGTCAGACTCGCGGCCACCTCGCGGCGGCGCTGGTCGTGGTCGAACTGGTTGAGTGCGGGCCGGTCGTCGAGCACCGCGAGCGTTCGCGCGTAGAGGTCGGCCAGCACATCGACCTTCCACCGCGTCAGCACTTCGGGGCCGACCGCGGCGAGATCGGCGCACGTGACGGCGTACAGCATGCGGAGCCGCTGCGGCGTGACGATGTCGTGCGCGAAGCGCTGGATGACCGCTTTGTCGCCCGTGTCGCGGCGAAACGCCAGGTGCGACATCGCGAGATGCTGGTGCACCAGGAAAGCCAAGTCGGCCGTGCGGCGGTCGCCGAGAAACAGCCGCTCGCCGATCTCCAGCGACATCCGGCGACCAATCTCGCTGTGGTCCTCTTCGTAGCCCTTGCCCATGTCGTGCATGAGCAGGGCGAGATGCAGCAGCGTCTTGTCGGTGATCTCGCGGTACGCGCCGCCCAGGCGGTCGTGTCGCTCAGCAAACTCGCCCGCGCGATCGATCGCCTGCAGCGTGTGCTCGTCGACCGTGTATTTGTGATACTGATTGAACTGCAGCAGGCACCGAGCGTGCTTCATCTGCGGGATGATCTTTTCGAGATACCCCAACTCGTGGAGCATGCGCATCGCCTGCCCGGCGGCGGCGGGCGGGGCGAGCAGGTCGAGGAAACGGCCTGCGATCGCCGGCGTGACCTCGTCGCTCACTTCCGGAGCCGAGAGAACCAAGGCCGACGTCGTGGCGTTGTCGAGCGGCTTGTTCTCGCGGATCGCGAGCTCGACCAGCCGCAACACTTCGGTGAGGCTGCCCGCGAGCTTGGCGAAGCCCGTGCGCGTGACGCCGATGTTGCGGACGCCCACGCGGTAGTCGCCCTCGACGGTTCGGCCCAGCACGGGGTCAAGCACCCGCGACACGGCCGAGGGCGCATGGAGGCCGGCCTCGCGGCGTCGCACCATTTGCCACACATGGTTCGAGTGGCGGAAGTAGTCGCGCATGAACTGCTCGACCGGCAGCATCCCCTCGCCGCCGCGAAAGCCAAGCACCTCAGCCATGCGGAGTTGCTCGGCCCGGTCGAGCAGGTCCTTCCCATTCGCCGCGTTGAAGTGCATGTCGTTTCGCAGCTTGAGCAGGAAGGCCTGCGCCGACTGCAAGCGATGGTGGTCGAACTTCGACATGGCGCCGATCATCGCGAGTCGGTCGGGGTCGCTCTCGCCGTGCTCGGCGAAGCCGATCCACCGCAGCAGATGGATGTCGCGCAGACCGCCGCGCGAGCGCTTAACGTGCGGCTCGAGCAGGTACAGGCTTTCGCCGAACTGCTGACGTTCCTCGGCGCGGGCGACGTGGAAAGAGGCCGCCAGCGCCTTCGAGCGCTTGCGAACGAGTTTCTCGAACGCGGTGCGAAACTCGTTGAACAACGGCTGCGAACCGCCGACAAGCCGGCAATCGATGAGCGAGGAGCAGATCACGGCATCGCCGCGGGCCAGCGACGTGGCCTCGGCCGCGGTGCGCAGGCTGTGGCCGAGTTGGAACCCGGCGTCGAACATGGAATTGGTGAAACGACGCACCACGGGCGTCAGCTCCTCGACCGTGCGCTCGCCGCGGAGCAGCATGAGATCGACGTCGGAGTAGGGCGCCTGCTGCCGGCGGCCGTAGCCGCCGAGCGCGACCAGCGCGAGGTCGCCGCGCACCGTGTCAGCAATTCCAGGACCGCTCTCGGCCGCGGCGGCGTCGAACAGTTTCGAGACGAGTCCGTCGGTGAGCGAGGTAAGCCGGCCGCAGACCTGGTGCGGATCGAGCCCGCGGTGGTGCATCTCGCGGATGCGCTCGCGGCCTGCGGTCATCTCCTCGCGCGCGGCGGCGATGGCCGCTTGCAGGACGGCGCCAGGAAGGCCGACGCCGGAACCGGGGTTCGTACTTTGCGGGCCGCTCACAAGAAACCTTTGGGGGGACGAAAGGGCGGTTGGATTGCGCGTGTACCCGCCACATCCCCCCTCCCCTATCCCCTCCCCGCCGAGGGGAGGGGAACGGAAGAATTCGTTTACAGCGCTTCGCCACCCGTTTCGCCGGTGCGAATGCGGATCACTTCGCGGAGGTCGGAGACGAAGATCTTGCCGTCGCCGATCTGGCCGGTTTGCGCCGTGCGGATGATCGTGTCGACGGTCTTCTGCAGCTTGTCGTCGCTGACGGCGATCTCGAGCTTGACCTTGGGGACGAAGTCGACGGCGTATTCGGTGCCGCGGTACGTTTCGGTGTGGCCCTTCTGCCGGCCGAAGCCGCGCACTTCGGTGAGGGTCATGCCCTGGACGCCTTGCTCGGCGAGCGCGTTCTTGATGTCCTCGAGCTTGAAATGGCGGACGATCGCTTCGATTTTTTTCATGACCTGCGAATCCTTCGAGATGTGCGCCTTGGCGGGGCGCGCTGCGCCGCTTTAGGAGCCAGTTTACCTGCCGGGGGACGGCGCCGCGAGAGTCACGAAAAAGGGGGCAGGGCAGGGGCGGCCGTCGTAAACGAAGCTGGCAGCTTCGTCTACGGGCGTTTTTGCCAGGGGACGTCGGGGACGCCGGCGGCGGCGTTGGCGGCGCGGGCCAGGACGAAGAGCAGGTCGCTCACGCGGTTGACGAACACGAGCGACTCGCCGCGCACGGGCGATTGCCGGCCGAGGGCGACGAGCTCGCGCTCGGCGCGACGGCAGATTCCGCGGGCCACGTGAAGTGCGGCCGCCGCGGGCGTTCCGCCGGGCAGGATAAACTCTCGCAGCGGCGTGAGAATCTCCTCGAAACGGTCGATCGCCGCTTCGAGCTCCGCGATTGTCGCCTCGTCGACGACGCCGGTTCCTCGAGGCGCCGCGCCGGGGCTCGCCAGCTCGGCCCCCAGCATGAACATCTGGTGCTGCAGGGCGGCAACGATTTCTTCGATGTCGGCCGGAAGCCCGCCGGCGCGGCAGACGCCCAGGCTAGCGTTCAGCTCGTCGATGGCGCCGTGCGCGGCGATTCGCGGGTGGTCCTTGGGCACGCGGGCGCCGCCCAAGAGGCCGGTCGTGCCGTCGTCGCCCGTGCGGGTGTAGATCTTCATGCGTTGCCTCCCACGGTGCTTCGAAACCTGCGGCAAGGTTCGCGCCGCGGACGCTCGATTGTAACGGATGCGCCCGTCGTTCGGAGGGCCGGCGCGGCGTAGTCCGGCTGTACGGTTTGTTAGCCTCGCCTGCCGGCAAATGAACGCCCCACGGCCAACGCCGCGCGAAGTCCGGCGGGCGCGTAACCTAGATTTCATCAGTCAGCGAGGGGGACGAAAGCACTGGCGGCAGCACGGCGCGCAACCGCGTCAAGTCGTCCTGTTTTTCCCGCGTCGGACGACCACACACCGTAAGTTCAAGCCGAGAGTGCACTGATGGGCTTCCTGAAGAAGTTCTTCCGTAACGTGTATCACGAGACCGCGCCGGCGGCTCCCGCGAGCGCTTTCGAGACGCTCAGCGAGGACCAGCTTGAGGCCCATCTGGGCGTCGCGCGGTATGGCAGCTTCATTCTGAGCGATGCGGTTCGGCCGTCGTTTGCTCTGGACGTGGTGCCGTCGGCGGGCTTCCGCCACGACAGCTACCGCGACGAAGCGTCGAAGCAGAACGTGCCGGTGCTGATGGCCGCCGCGTCTCGCGAGCAGCTGTTCGAGACGTTTATGGAGTTGCTCGACCCGCTGGGCAACGTCGTGGACGTGGTGCTCGAGACCAGCCACGACTACTCGGCGACCGGCCACCGCGATCTGTATCGCGAGCACATCGACATGCCAATCCTGCAGAGTATTCTGTGGGATTTCGAGGACCTGCTGGTGAACGACGGCTGCACGGGGATCGCGGTGCTGAATCCCGCGACGCCGCAGGAGGTGCAGTTCGACGAGCACAAGCTGCTGATCGTGTACGGTCGCGACCTGCGGCAGTATGAGTCGGTGCTCGGCGACTGCGGGCTGGCGTGCCGCGACGACATGCGGTTCATCACCGAAGCCGAGCACGTCCACTCGACGAACGACAGCTTCATCGGGCAGTTCGAAGAGCTGAAGATGCGGCTGGGGATGGAGAGCGACTACTGAGACAGCATTGCAAATTGGCCATTTGCCATTGGCAATGGCAAATTGGAGAGCTGGTGTCGCATTCGTCTCGTCTGATATTTGCAATTTGCATTGGCCAATTGCCAATTTGCAATGCTCCTCCCAAAGCGTCGTCCTGCTAGCACGCTTGGCCCGCCGCGGTTCGCTCTTGCTGTCGGCGGCGGCATTCACGATTATCCGTGGCCCGTGGTTTCCACTGTCCGCCACTTGCCGCTCGCGGTGCGCCTACTGGGGCCGTGCTGCGCGCTGGCGGCCGCGATTGGCTGCCAGCCGGTGCAGGTCGTTCAGCCGGCGATGCCGGGGCAAATTCCCCCGCAACAGCTGTTCGCGGCGCCGCCGCTCACCTCGGCGCCGGGCATGGTGATCGATCCCTTCGCGGTGGACCCCAGCGCTGCGCCGTACACGCAATCGCCCGTGGCGGACTACGGCGCCGGCGGGCCCAACCAGATTCACATTCCCGTCGCCAACCGCGAGTGGGCGTGGGAGCAAATCGTCGACGCGGTGGACGACTACTTTCGCATCCAGCGCGAACGGCAGGTGCAGCTCGTCGGCGACGTACTGACCGAGGGCCGCATCGACACGTTCCCGCTCGTGGGCGCCACGATCGTCGAGCCGCACCGCCACGACTCGGTGGGCCGGTACAACCGCTGGGAAAGCACGTTTCAAACCATCCGCCGCCGCGGCACGGTACGCATCATTCCGGACGGCACGGGTTACATTGTCGATGTGCAGGTCGAGAAGGACATCGAGGACCTGCCACACCCCGAGAACTCGACCGCCGGGGCCGCGACGTTCCGCAACGATTCGTCGCTGATCTCGGCCCAGGACGAAGCGGTGAGCCCATCGCGGCTCGGCGGGAACTGGATTCTGCTCGGCCGCGACCCGGCGCTCGAGCAGCGCATTCTGGCCGACATTCAAGCCCGGCTGTCGCCTCAGGCTGGTCCGCAACAGATGGTGCAATAACCGCCTCTTCGACTCTCCGTTCCCCTCCCCTTGAGGGGGAGGGGTTAGGGGAGGGGTGACGACGCGGGTACACGCGTCGCGGTGGTGACGGCGGAGCGGGTACCTGCTTCGCCCCCCTCCCCAGCCCTCCCCTCGAGGGGGAGGGAGCCGGAGGAATCTGTGAGTGGTGCGGCTCCTAACGTAATCGCGCTTGCTGATTTCGCCGGTTCTTCCCGCCACTCGGGCAGGCGGATCGTGAACGCCGTGCCTTTGCCGACGGTGCTTTCCACGCGAATGCGTCCGTGGTGGGCTTCGAC
>JANOIK010001019.1:0-3994 GCA_031407585.1 Planctomycetota bacterium
AGCGAATCGTTCTTCACGTCCTCGCCGGCGCGGCCGAAGATCGCGTGCAGCAGCTTCTCTTCCGGCGTGAGCTCGGTCTTGCTCTTAGGCGAGACCTTGCCGACCAGAATGTCGCCCGGCCAGACGAACGTGCCGATCTGCACGATGCCGCTCTCGTCGAGATTCCGCAGAGCCTTCTCGCTGACATTCGGAATGTCGCGGGTGAATTCCTCGCGGCCGAGCTTCGTCTCGCGAATTTCGACGTCGAACTCCTCGATGTGGATCGAGGTGTAGGTGTCGTTCTGCACCAGCTCTTCGCTGATGATGATCGCGTCCTCGAAGTTGTAGCCCTCGTAGGACATGAACGCGACCAACACGTTGCGGCCCAGGGCCAGGTCGCCCTTGTAGGTCGCGGCGCCGTCGGCGATTACGTCACCCTTCTCGACTTTGTCGCCGACCTTGATGATCGGCTTCTGGTTCTGGCAGGTGCGCTCGTTGAGGCCCACGAACTTCCGCATGATGTGGACTTCGGGACCAATCTCGATGCGATTGGCGTCCACGTAGGTGACCGTGCCCTTGTGGCCGGCACGCACGAGCATGCCGGAGTGACGCGCGACGTCGCGCTCCAGGCCGGTGCCCACGATCGGCGGCTCGGCCAGCAGCAGCGGCACGGCTTGCCGCTGCATGTTGCTACCCATGAGCGCGCGGTTCGCGTCGTCGTGCTCGAGGAACGGAATCAAGCCGGCCGACACGCCGATCATCTGGCTCGGCGCCACGTCGGTGTACTGAATCTTCTCGGTCGGCACGAGCACGAAGTCGCTCCGCCACCGAGCAACCACCGTGTCGCCTTGAATCTCGTTGTTCTTGACCGGCACATCGGCCGAAGCCACGTACGCTTCCGACTCCTCGTCGGCCCGCAGCCACACGACGTCGGCCGTCAGCTTGCCGTTCTTCACCTTGCGATAGGGCGTGACCAGGAAGCCGTAGTCGTCCACCGTCGAGTACATCGCGAGGCTCGAGATGAGCCCGATGTTCGTGCCTTCCGGCGTCTCGATGGGGCAGATACGGCCGTAGTGCGAAATGTGCACATCGCGCACTTCGAAGCCGGCGCGCTTGCGATTGAGACCGCCCGGGCCGAGGGCCGAAAGTCGCCGCTCGTGCGTGAGCATCGACAGCGGATTCGTCTGATCGACGACCTGCGACAGCTCGCCGCGGCCGAAGAAGTACTCGATCGCCGCCGAGATGCTCTTGGGATTGATGAGGCTGCGCGGCGTCATGTCGGCCGCGTCCTTCAGGCTCATCCGCTCCTGCACCGTGCGGCGCAGCTTGAGGAAGCCCTTGCGAATTTCGTCGCAGGCCAGCTCGTCGATCGTGCGCAGACGGCGATTGCCCAGGTGGTCGATGTCGTCGACATAGGCCTCGGGTTCGCCGGCCACAAGCAGCAGCAGATAGTTGATCGACGCGACCAGGTCCTCGGGCCGCAGCACCATTTCGGTCTCAGCCACGTTGAGGCCGAGCTTCCGGTTGATGCGGAAGCGGCCGACGCGACCGAGACGGTAGCGGTTCGAGTCGAAGAACTTCTCGTTGAACAGCGCGCGGGCCTTCTCGAGCTGCGGCGGATTGCCCGGGCGCAGCCGTTGGTAGATGCGCAGCAGCGCCTCTTCGTGGCTCGACGTGTTGTCGTCCGCCAGGGCATTGAGCAAGTGCGGCGTCTTGGGCGAATCCATGACGTCGATCTGCTTGAGCCCGCTCGTGCAGATGATCTCGGCAACGTTCTTCGTGATACGCTGGCCGCTCTCCATGATGATCTCGCCCGCGCGTTCGCCGCTCGGGTAGATCACGTCATCGACCGCGACCTTGCCTTCGATCTTGCCGGCGCTGCGGCCGTCGACCACCTTCTGGCGGGTGACGGGGTAGAAGCGGCGCAGAATGTCCGCGTCGCTCCCCAGGTCGGGCGACATCGCGCGCAGCAGCGTCATGGCGCTGAACTTGCCGCTCTGGTCGATGCGAACGGTGACGCTGTCTTTCTTCGTCGTGTTCAGCTCGATCCAGCTGCCGCGCTCGGGGATTACGCGGCAGGAGTACATGCGGCGCTCGCCGGGGTCCATCTCCGAGACGAAGTCGATGCCGGGCGAACGGTGGAGCTGCGACACCACGACGCGCTCGGCGCCGTTGATGATGAACTCGCCGCCGCCGAGCATGATCGGCAGATCGCCCAGGTACACCTCTTCCTCGACCGGCTGATCCTTCAGCAGGCGCAGCCAGATGCGGAACGGCCGACCGTAGGTCAGCCGCAGCTGGCGGCATTCGTCCATCGTGTAGCGCGGCTTGCCGAGCTCGTACCGCTGGTACTCGAGCTTGATCGTCTTGTCGTAGCTCTCGATGGGGAAGATTTCCTGCAGTACGCCTTCCAGGCCCTCGACCTTCCGCTTGGCGGTCGAACTGGAGCCGTTGTACTGCAGAAATCGCTCGTAGCTTTCCGTCTGGATCTGGGTCAGGTCGGGGATGTCGAAGGACTCGCGGCCGCTACCAAACTTCCGCACGTTTTGGGTAACGAGCCGCCGTTGAGCCGTGACTGCCATAGGGCAAACCGCTCCGTTCTCACGAGGTGGGACTTTGAGCGCCACCAGGGGCGCGTAACCAAGCATCAGCCGAAAATGCGCGCAGGTGTGCGCGAGCGCGCGGGCGCACTGCGACGGGGGACGCCGAGTGCACTCGCGCCGCGAATCGCTACTTCACCGAAACCGTGGCGCCGGCTTCTTCCAGCTCCTTCTTCAGCTTGGCTGCGTCTTCCTTCGAGACGCCTTCCTTGACCTTGCTCGGCACGCCTTCGACCAGGTCCTTGGCTTCCTTGAGCCCCAAACCCGTGGCCGCGCGGACGACCTTGATGACGCCGATCTTCTGGTCGCCGAAGCCTTCGAGCATGACCGTGAACTCGGTCTGCTCTTCCTTGACCGCAGCGGCGCCGCCGCCGTCGGCCGGACCGGCCATCATGACTGCGCCGCCAGCGGCCGGCTCGATGCCGTGGACGTCCTTCAGGTAATCGCTCAGTTCCTTCGCTTCCTTCAGCGTCAGCTTGACGATCTCGTCGCCCAGCTTCTTGGTCGCGGCGGAAAATTCTGCAACGGCTGCTTCGCTCATGACTAAAAACCCTTTCTGACTATGTGGGCCGTGGCCCCGATGTGATTTGCAAACGCTTTAATTTCGCGATGGTCGTCGCTCAAGGTTCGATCTGGGTTCTCGATGCTGACGGCCGACCAGCCTGCCAACTCCTCTTTCCGGATCGAACTCGTGTTTCTCTCTCTCAGCCCGCGGGGGCTTCGGCGGCTTCGCCTTCCTCGCCGCCTTCGCTCTTCTTCTTGATCTGGCTCGCGAGCTTGGCGCCCGGACCCAGCAACTGTCCGCAGAGCGTGGCGCCCGGCGACAGGATTTGACCGACCAAGAGGCTGAGCTGCTCGGAGCGGCTCGGCCACTTGCTGACCTTCTTGATGTCGGCGGCGCCCAGCTTGGACCCGCCCATGACGCCGCCCTTGGGCACCAGCGCCTCGAACTGCTTGTCGTCGGCCAGCCGCGACACTTCCTTGGCGAGCGAGACGATGTCCTCGGCGCCCCAAATGACCGCCGCGGAGCCTTCGACGCCCTCGAACGCCGGCGCGAGCACCGTGCCTTCGGTCGCACGCCGCATGAGGCTGTTCTTCACCACCAGCAGATTGATGTTCTTCTGGCGTAGCGTCTTGCGAAGCGTGACGGTCTTCTCCGAATTCAGCTTCATGACGTCGACGACGATCAAGTCCTCAACGCCGTCGAGGCGCTTCTTGAGGTCGTCGGAAATCAGGTTTTTAAGGTATTTGCTCATACGGAAGGCTGTGGGCTCGAGACTGTAGGCTGTAGGAAAACGAGAGCGAAGCGGCGCGTTATGCTTGCACGTTCGCTTCTCAAATCGCCAACCGCACGCTGGGGCTCATCGCCGCACTGAGGTGGGCGCTCTTGATGTACACGCCCTTGACGCCCGAGG
>JANOIK010001027.1:0-3073 GCA_031407585.1 Planctomycetota bacterium
CCGTCCTCGAACACTTCGAGTTCCAGCTTGCTCACCGGGATGGTGAAGTGCTGCCACAGGCCCGGGAAGTCCATGAAGCGCAAATCAATGGCCTTCACGCCCCGCTCGCGGCACAGCGCCAAGACATCTTGCGGCGTCATCATTCGTGTTCCTGAAGTGAGAAGAAGGTGCGAGGGAAGCCGGCATGCTTCTAAGCCAAGTTACAAAAGAAAACCCCGCGTCGCCACTAGGACGACGCGGGGTTTCAAGACTCATACAATCGCTACTTACGACCGCAGCGTGGCGAGGATTTGCGCCGTGACCTTGTAGGGGTCGGCGTTCGACGCCGGGCGACGATCCTCGAGGTAACCCTTCCACCCGTTCTGAGCCGTGGCGATGGGGATGCGGATCGACGATCCGCGATCGCTCACGCCGTAGCTGAACTTGTGGATCGACTGCGTCTCGTGCAGGCCGGTGAGGCGCTGGTCGTTGTCCGAACCGTAGACCGCGATGTGCTCCTTGTGGGCGGTGGCGAACTTATCGCAAATGCCCTTGATGAACGTCTCGCCGCCCTTGTCGCGGATCGCGGTGTTGGAGAAGTTCGTGTGCATGCCGCTGCCATTCCAGTCACCCTTGACGGGCTTCGGGTGCAGTTCAACCACGATGTTGTACTTCTCAGCACAGCGGTGCAGAAGGTAGCGGGCAATCCAGGCGTCGTCGCAGGCCTTCTTGGCGCCCTTGCCGAACAACTGGTATTCCCATTGGCCCTTCATCACTTCGGCGTTGATGCCAGTGACGCTGAGGCCCGCCTCGAGACACGCGTCGAGGTGCTCCTCGACCAGGTCGCGGCCGACGCAGTTGCGGATGCCGACGGAGCAGTAGTACGGACCCTGCGGACCAGGGTAGCCGTCCTTGGGGAAGCCCAGCGGCTTGCCGTCTTGCGTCAACGTGTACTCTTGCTCAAAGCCGAGCCATAGGTCCGAATCGTCCTCGAACGTCGCACGCACGTTCGTGGCGTGCGGCGAGCCGTCCGGCGAGAGCACTTCGCACATGACCAGCGACGTGTTCTTGCGCTGCGGATCCTTGACCAGGCGGACCGGCTTCAACAGGCAGTCGGACGAATGACCTTCGGCCTGCTGCGTGCTGGAGCCGTCGAAGTTCCAGCCGGGGCAATCCTCGACCTTTTTGGGCTCGCTGTCGACCACCTTGGTCTTGCTACGCATGCTCGCTTCGGGCTTGTAACCGTCGAGCCAAATGTACTCAAGTTTGTAAGCCATACTCGTAACTCAACTCCTCACAAAGACGGGACCGCTCTCGCGGCAATTCCTACGACATGTTTCACGAGCGTCGCTCCGGACGCTCACGCCGGGACGTCAAACGCTGACGGCGGCGGACTCAACGTGCCCCTCACGCGGCTGCCGTCCGCACAAGAGATCGCGACGCCCACAAACAGGTCGCAAAGTCTCGCGCGGGCGAACCGCTCATAGTAAAGCTACGCTCGACGGTCGACTAGGCTTGGACGGCAACCGTGTTGCTAGCCGAAACGCGACGAGAATGAGTCGCGTCCAGTGGAGTCGGTCCCCGGACAAGGCAGTTTGCGTCAACAGCGACCGCGGAAACGGCTGAGCCGAGCGAAACGACCGCGCGAACAGCAAACTCGCGTGAAAGCGCGTTTTTCCGTCGTTGCAGAAGGGATGCTCCGCCTAGCGCATCGCCGCGGGAACTTCGCACGCTCGGGCCGTGCGCACTTCACGCGGAAGAGCCGTTAAGCAAGCCGCGGACCGTTCGCTGCCGGCGCTCTTTATATTTTCTTAACCCCAACGAGCAACGTGGTTTAAGCTCAAACGTGATGGCAATGCCGTTGGGCTTGATATGCAAGAATTTGCCCAAACCCCATGCACGCTTGCCCTAGAGCTGGGCAGTGGACTTAGCCTTCCGGGGTCCTCGTCGATACGATGCACGGCGAGGCCGAACGGCGGGAGACGCGCCTCATTCCGCCTATGTGACAATCTCGAAAGTTTGCCATCCATGAGCGACTCGACGCCCGCAAACCCGCGCCCTGAAGGCCAGCCCGCCGGCCTGCGGTTCATGCCGACGCGGGCGACCTTTCGGCTCCGGGAGCCCCTCGGCGTGGGCGCGGTGGGGACCGTTTACCGGGCCGAGAGCGACGACGTCGATGGCCCGGTCGCGGTCAAGATGCTGCATCCGAACATCGCCGAGGACGCCGGCATGGTCGACCGCTTCCAACGCGAGATTGTCGTCATGGAGCGCCTGAGCCATCCGCATATCGTCCGGCACTATGGCGGCGGCATGATGGACGGCCAATACTTTTTCGCGATGGAGCTGCTCGGCCAGGGTTCGCTGAAAGAGCGGCTTCGCGAAGCGGGTCCGCTCCCGTGGCGCCAGGCTGCCGAGTATCTCGATCAGATTGCCTCGGCTCTGCAGCACGCTCACAACCACGGCATCATCCATCGCGACCTGAAGCCGAGCAATCTGCTTTTCGCCGCCGACGGGCGGATCGTGCTGGGCGACTTCGGCGTGGCTCACGACGTCCATGATCCGGACGCGCCGGAGCAGGGCGCCGCCGTGGGCACCTATGCGTACATGGCGCCTGAGCAGATTAGCGCCGACCGAACGATCACCGGCCAGACCGATCTCTACGCCCTCGGCTGCGTGGGCTACGAAATGCTCGCCGGGCGGCCGCCGTTCACGGGCGCCAACTTCGCGCAGATCTGGGACCAGCACCTTCACGCGACGCCGAAGGGGCCGCGCGAAAGCGGCATCAATTGCCCCGAGTGGCTCGAACAGCTCGTGCTTCAGCTTCTTGAGAAGGAACCCTACAAACGCCCGTTCAACGCGCGTGCGGTCCAGGGCGTCATCCGCCAACATTTAGCCGCCGGGCAGTGAACTTATCCCAATTCCTCCGTTCCCCTCCCCCTGAGGGGGAGGGGTTAGGGGAGGGGTGATGAAGTGGGTACACGCCATGCGACGATTTAAAACGCGAAGTGTGTACCCGCTTCACCCCCCCCCTCCCCAGCCCTCCCCGCCGAGGGGAGGGAGCCGGAACGTTTTTAAAGACACAAAAAAAGGCGTC
>JANOIK010001052.1:0-2465 GCA_031407585.1 Planctomycetota bacterium
GGCGTACGAGCGAATCTGCGCCGCGGCTTCGTGGTACTGCGGCTCAAGCCGCACGTCGGGGCCGACCGTCACGGTCGGGCTGTCGTAGCCGTTGACCTCGTGGCAGCCGAAGCAGCCGTAGTTCTCGACGATCGTCCAGCCCTCGACGAGCTTCGGCGCCGGCGGCTCGGGGAACCGCTCGCTGGCTTCGAGCGCGCCCTTCTGATGGTGGCACTTCAGGCAGTTGCTCTCGACGAAGCGGGCCGGCTTCATCGGGAAAATCCAGTGGTGGTTATCGAACCAACCATGGTCGCGGGCCCACTTGTCCTGCTCCTGCGCGTTGTTCGGCGTGTGCGACGTCCACGGGAACGACGTACCGCTCCCCTGCCCGTCGTGGCAAATCGTGCAGCCCACGTCCTTCTGTGGATGCGGGCTGAGGTCGGACAGAAACAGGTCCAGCCGCGGGTGAGCCGTGAACGGGTGGTCGAGCCCGCGATGCACGTCGATCGCGATCGTGGACCCCGGCGTCACCGACTGCAGCAGCGTCAACCGAGCCGCCGCGGGGGTGGCCGAAGGCTGTCCGCCGATCGTCACCATCTGGTCGCCCGACTGCAGCCCCGCCTTCGCCGCCGCACTCTCGGGCAAGACATAGTGGATCGTGACAGCCGCGTCGTCGATGATGCCTGTCTCGGAGAACGCCAAGCCGAACTTCTGCAGGATTAGTGCTGCGCGCTGGTCGTCGTCCTTCGGGAGCTCGGCCGGCAAATCCTCCGCCGCCGCCATTTGGACCGTCAGGTCGCGATCGGCGTCCGGCAGCGTCGGGTACAGCGGATCGGTCGCCGTGCCGGGCGCCGTCGTCGAGATCGCCCGATGGCACGTCGTGCAGCGGTCGAACCGCGCGGCCTGGGCGAAGTTGTAGTTGATCGTCATATCGGGCAGCCAGTTCTGCTCGATGCGAATGTTGCCGCTGTACAGCGCGTTGAGCACCGGCATCCGCGTGATCGCTTCTTTCCAGTTCGACGTGTTCTTGTAGACCTGCTCGCTCAGCCGGTCGAGCTCGGTCTTCATCAGGTCGACCTGCTTGACCAGCGCCGCCTTCTCGGCGTTCGCCTGGCCGACGTAGCCCTCGAGATCCAGGCGGAACCCTTTGGCCGACGCGATCAGCGCGGTGAGCGATTCGAGCTCCGCATTGAGCTTGTCGATGCGCCCTTGGGCCGCGGCAAGCGTCGTGCGGTCCGCGCCTTCGCCGATCTTGATCCCCAGCTCGCTCACCGCCGCGGTGCGCTGGCCGTTGATCGCCTTCTTGTTCGAGGTCAGCGCGTTTTCCTTACGTCGGGCCTCGCGGATGAAGGTATCCATTTCCTTCAGCAGCGCCTGCCGAGCGGCGATCGCCTGGTTCTCGGCTTCGCGAACCACGGCACGGGCGGCTTCCGCATCGGCAGCCGCGGCCGCAGGGTCTGATGAAGAAGCGTCCGCTGAAGAAGCCTCGGCCGTGGCAGCAGCGGTTTCAGCCGCGTCCGCCGGAGCAGCAGCCGCATCGGCGGGTTCGGCAGGAGCCGCATCATCGGCAACTTCCGCTGCCGCCACACGAGCTTCCGCAACATTGCCGGCCGCAGTCTCGAGCGCCGCGGCCAACTCGTTGAGCTTCGAGAATTGCGGATCGACCTTCGCCTCATCAGCTGAGATCCTTGCCGGAGACTCCTCGCCGGCGGGCGACGCAGCGCCCTGCTCGGCGACGCGCACCCGGAAGGCGTCCAGAATCTCTTCACTCACCGCCGTGCTGTCGAGCGCCCGAACTTCGGCCTCCAGCACATTCATCTTGCCGTCGTAATTGGCCGCGAGCGAATCCCGCCGCGACGCCAGCATCCACGCGTCTTTCCGGCGATCCTTGAGCTGCCAATCCTTCCACTCGCGCATGTGATCCGCGGCCATCATCCAGATGGTGGCAATGCCCATGATCACGGCGCTGATCGCGAAGATGACATGCATCTTCTTCTGATCGCGCCAAGTTTGTTCGTTAGCAGGCATGTGGCGGAGCTATTAGCCGTTAGCGGTTAGCTATTAGCCAGATTCGCGGTCGGCCTTCTTCTGGCTAACAGCTAACTGCTAATAGCTAACAGCTTCTAGAAATTCAAAAAGTACTCAGGAATCCCAATCAAATATTTCAAGTTAAACACCCAACGCAGCACCATCTTGATCGGCAGCGACGCCATGAACAGCATCAGGTTCGCCATCAGCATGAAGCGGATGAGCCCCATCTTCTGGAAGTAGCCCCGCAGAAATGTCAGCGCCATGATTGGGGGCATCGCGATGAAGTAACCGAGCGTCAGCGCGATACCTAACCACTCGCGGTAAATGATGTAGAGGAGCTGCGTGCCGAACCCGGAGCCGGTCGACGCAATGGGCAAACTCTTGCCGAGGAGTGATTCCCAAAAGATCTGAGAGAGGTTGACGTTGTTGAGCGCCTCGACCTTGTGGGCGTCCCA
>JANOIK010001088.1:0-2730 GCA_031407585.1 Planctomycetota bacterium
CTCGACTACTGGCAACTCGACGCGAAGCCCTTCGAGCCGACGAGCGATCCGCAGTTTGCGTTCGCCGCCGACTCGCATCAGGCGGCGCTGCACAAGCTGCGCTACGCGATCGAGAACCGTCGCGCGGCAGGGCTGATCGCCGGACCCGCGGGCGCCGGCAAGACGCTACTCGTCCAGTCGCTGCGCCGCGAGCTAGGCGACGCCTACCAGCCGTTCGTGCAGGTGGTGTTCCCGCAAATGTCCGACCGCGATTTGCTGGTGTACCTGGCCGAGCACCTCGGGGCGCCGCCTGCGGATCCGCAACGGCACACGATCGAAGAGAGCCTCCGCCGGCTCGAGTTCATCCTGCGCGACAGCGTGCGCCGCAAGCGGCACGCGGTGATCGTCGTCGACGAGGCGCATCTGCTCGAGGACAGCGGCCTGATGGAAACGCTGCGGTTGCTGCTGAACCTCACCGTCGACGGCCGACCCGGCTTCACGCTTTTGCTGGTGGGGCAACCGGGGCTGCTTTCGATGGTCGCCCGGCACGGCTCGCTCGACGAACGGCTCGACATCAAGGTGTTCCTGCCGGCGCTCGACGCCCTAGAGACGGCCGCGTACGTGCAGCATCGGCTCGACGCGGCCGGCGCCACCCGCGAGATTTTCGCCGCCGACGCCTTGGAAACGCTCCACCAACTCACCGGCGGTATGCCGCGGCGCATCAATCGGCTGTGCGACCTCGCTCTGCTGGTGGGCTACGCCAACGGCGATCAGACCGTCGATGCCGCCGACCTGCATGCCGTGCACGACGAGCTCGTGTCCGTGACGCCCGCGGCGGCCGCTTAGGCTGATAGTTCCTGCCCTCACTTGCCGACGTCGGCTAGACTGATGGCATGAACGCCGACCAACAACCCACGACCATCGACCTCGATCGCGCCAGCCGCTGCGGCTTCCCGGAAGTCGTGTACGGCGAAGGCAAGACGCCCGCGACGATCGTGGCGATCGCCCGCGAGCTGCTCGGCCGCGATCAGCCGGTGCTCGTGACGCGCGTGTCGGTGGAACAAGCCGACGCGATCACTCGCGAGCTGCCCGCCGCCAAGTACAACTCGATTGCGCGGACGCTGAGCGTGGCAGCTGCGAACCAGAAGCCCGCGGCGCGCCGCGGGCGCGTCACCGTGATCACCGCCGGCACGAGCGACCTGCCCGTGGCGGAGGAGGCGCGCGAGACGCTCGCGTGGATGGGCGTGGAGGTGCGGATGGTGGCCGACGTGGGCGTGGCCGGTCCGCACCGCTTGCCGGCGCGGCTCGCCGAGTTCGCCGACGCCGACGCGATCGTGGTCGTGGCCGGTATGGAGGGTGCGCTGCCGAGCGTCGTGGGCGGATACGTGCCGTGCCCCGTGTTCGCCGTGCCGACGAGCGTCGGTTACGGCGCGGCGCTGGGGGGGCTCGCGCCGCTGCTGACGATGCTCAACAGTTGCGCCGCGAACGACGCGGTCGTGAACATCGATGCCGGGTTCAAAGCCGGTTACCTCGCGGGCCTCGTGGCCACGCGCACCGCATCCGCTCGCCATAGCAACGCATGAAGCTCACCGACGAAACGCCGACGCCGTTGCCGACGCTCGCGCCGCGACAGGCCGATAGCCACAAGGGCGACTACGGCCGCGTGCTGGTGGTCGGCGGTTCGCGCGGCATGGGCGGCGCCGCGGCGCTCGCCGGGCTCGCGACGCTGCGCAGCGGGGCGGGGCTCGTCACCATCGCCACGCCCGCCTCGGTGCAAGCCACGGTCGCGTCGTTCAGCCCCTGCTTGATGACGGTCGCGCTGGTGCAGGACGACGACGGCGTGATCGACTTCGCCAACATCGTGGACCTCGCCGAGGCGCGTGACGCCTACGATGTATGGGCGATTGGCCCGGGATTGGGCCGCAGCGCGGGCGTCGCAGAGCTGGTCGCGCAGCTCTACCGGGACGTGCCGAAGCCGATGGTCGTCGACGCCGACGGCCTGAACGCGCTCGCCGCGGGGCTCGCACGCAATCCAAAGCTGCTCGACAAGCCCGCCGGGCCGCGTCTGCTCACGCCGCACCCCGGCGAGTTCGGACGCCTGGCGAAGGCGGCGGGAACCGGCGGCGTGGCGACCGGCTCTGCCGCGGAGCGCGCCGAGCACGTTGCGGCGCTGTGCCAGCGCGACTCGTCCGGGCGCACCGTGGTCATCTTGAAGGGTCACGAGTCAGTGATTGGCGACGGCCGGCGCTACGCGGTCAACAGCACTGGCAACCCCGGCATGGCAACCGGCGGCACGGGCGACTGCCTCACCGGCGTCGCCGCGGGGCTGCTGGCGCAGGGACTCGACGCCTGGAGCGCGGCCCGCCTCGCGGCGCACGTGCATGGCCTCGCGGGCGATTCGGCTGCGACGGAGCTCGGGCAAGTCTCGCTCATCGCGAGCGACCTGATCGACTACTTGCCGCGGGCGTTTGTCAGTCTGTGAGCGCCTCGCATCGGATGGGGAGCAATGCAAACGCGACTTTTGGGCATTGGGTCATCTGCTGAAGCTTTTCGGCCCCTGCCGACGTCGAGCGTTCTGGATATTTTCGAGCATAGGGCGCCCATAGTTCAAGGATTCCAGGTTCGCGTTGCAGGGCCCAGGCTTCCGTGAGGCGTGATCGATCCTCTTCCTCAAAATTAATCGAACCGTCGGCAAGTCCGCGTTGGTAAAACGCGATGGCCTCATGCAGGGCGGTGCGTACTTCGTCTGGG
>JANOIK010001104.1:0-2642 GCA_031407585.1 Planctomycetota bacterium
CGCATCGACTGGGCGCAACCCTTGCCGACGTCGCCGTAGCCCGCGATCACAACGATCTTGCCCGAGATCATCACGTCGGTCGCCCGCTTAATGCCGTCGGCCAGCGACTCGCGGCAGCCGTACAGGTTGTCGAACTTGCTCTTGGTCACCGAGTCGTTGACGTTGATCGCGGGGACCTTCAGCTCGCCGCGCTCGTGCATCTGGTAGAGCCGGTGGACGCCCGTGGTCGTCTCTTCGGACAAGCCGCGGATGTCGCCGAGCATCTCGGGGAACTTGTTGTGGACCATCGCGGTGAGGTCGCCGCCGTCGTCGAGGATCAAGTTGAGCGCCTCGCCGCTCTTGAAGAACAGCGTTTGCTCGATGCACCAATCGAACTCCTGCTCGCTCATGCCCTTCCAGGCGTAGACCGCGAAGCCGGCCTTGGCGATCGCGCACGCGGCGTGATCCTGGGTGCTGAAGATATTACAGCTGCTCCAGGTGACCTCGGCGCCCAGATCGCGCAGCGTTTCGATGAGCACCGCGGTCTGGATGGTCATGTGCAAGCACCCGGCAATGCGGGCGCCGGCGAGGGGCTTTGTATTTCCATACTTCTGCCGCAGGGCCATCAGCCCGGGCATCTCGTTCTGGGCGAGCTCGATTTCCTGCCGGCCCCACTTGGCCAGCCGCTCAAATTCGGCGGGCGAACAATCGAGCACCTTGTAGGGCAAACGTTCGGTAGCAACTTGGGACACGTCAATGACTCCGATGGGGGAAACGCTATGCGGGAAAGCGGCCGGGCTCAGCCGCATACGTGAACAAACGAATACGAAACCCGGTCAGGGCCGCGTATTCCAACAATGCATCGGCGTCGACCGTGACGCCAGCAAGAGACGACCGTATGCTAGCCCCAACCGCATGGCGGGGCTGTCCTTAACGGCCATAACGAGTGTACCGTCCGAGGGCCGGAATGGGCAAGGATTGCACACCCACCGCATTAGCCCCCGGTTCTTTAAACCGGGGGCTCAGCGAATCACCCCAGCGCCTCAAACGCCCCCAACGCATTCGCCACAAAATCCCGCACCTTCACGGGATCCTTCTTCCCCGGCGACGACTCGACCCCGCTGGCCACATCCACCGCCGCCGGCCGCACGATGCGGATTGCCTCAGCGACGTTATCGGGGGTGAGGCCACCGGCGAGGATCAGCGGCGTTTCGCCGAGCCATCTCTTGTGGTCTGCCACGCCGACCCATGACACCGTTTCCCCCGTGCCGCCGTAACGGCCGGGGGTCATTGCGTCTACTAATACAGCAGCCGGCGGCCAACCTGCATCGCGGCAAGCTTGCAGGTCGGCGGCAATCGCCGCCACGCCGCGGTCGTCCAATCGCCTTGCCCGCACAACGCACCATCGAAAGGGGTGCCTGCTCTGCGCAGGATAAGGTTGCGCCGCTCGCGGCTTTGCGAAGTAGGCGACAGTTTCAGGAGACTCGTCGCCGTGCAGTTGAATCGCAGTCAGCGTCAAAGAATTGGCGAGCAGTTCGATCGCTTCCGGCGCCGTGTTCACAAAGACGCCAACGCGATGGACGTTAACGGCAGGCCAGTCGCGAACGATGGCCGTCGCATTTTGCGGGCTCACGCATCGCGGGCTCTTCTCATAAAAATTCAGCCCAATCGCATCCGCCCCCGCCTCGACCGCGGCGATCGCGTCTTCGACGTTCGTGATTCCGCAAATCTTGACGCGAAACATGCGATGCCCTGTCAATCGACGTGAGACCCCGTACCTCGAGCTTGAACCTGGTAACCGCTTCAGACTGGTCACTTAAGCGACCAGTCCGGCGCCACGCTCGCGGCGCCCGCATTGCTTGCATCTTCGCGACTTGTTCACAAGCGCGCCGCACTCCGGGGGCTTACGCCCGCCGGCTCGCTCCACCGATGACCCGGCTCGCTTCAGCTCGCGTGCACTTGCCCGCACTACCCCCCAAATCAACCCACGCCTCAAACTTCCGCGAGCCCTTGAAGCCAGCTTACCCGGTGCGCCGATTCAACACCACGGAAGCCACACCATTGATGGACGCTCGCCCGCGTGCCATGCCCACGGCCCGGCGTGGGCATGCTGACGCCGATAGGGATCACGGATGACCAACCCCCTCACCGCCGACCAACGCCGCGCCTTCCTCTCGGCCCCCGACGCGCGCCGCTACTACGCCGCCAGCGCGATCGACGAGGCCCGCCAGAGGATTGTACGCGCGATCGCCCGCAGCGAGGGCCCTGCCCTGCTCGTCGGCGCCGGCGGCTCGGGAAAGTCGCTCCTGCTGGCGGTCCTCGCCGAGCAGTTCGAGCCCCGCATGTCGGTGGTCACCCTGCCCGGCGCCCAGCTCTGCACCCGCCGCGCCCTGCTGCAGATGATCCTCAGCGAGTTGCACCTCCCCTATCGCCACATGGACGAAGGCGAGCTGCGGCTGTCGATCGTCGAGCACCTCCGCGGCCGCCACTCCTCGGACTCCACCGCTGCCGCCGCACGCCCCCGCCGGATGCTCGTGCTGGTCGACGAAGCCGACGCCCTGCCCACGCGGCTGCTCGAAGAGCTGCGCGTCCTCACCAACGTCGCCGCGAACGGCGCCCCGCTGGTCAGCATCGTGCTCGCCGGCTCGCCGGTCCTCGAAGAA
>JANOIK010001112.1:0-2123 GCA_031407585.1 Planctomycetota bacterium
TGGATCGACGCCGTGGGCGCCTTCCTCGTCTGCATGGGCGACGAGATCGTGCTCGGCCAACCCGCGGCCGACGGTTCGGTGGACGTACCGCTGCTGGCCGACCTCTCCCGCCGGCACGCCATCATCCGCCGCGAAGGCGAGGCCTACGTGCTCACGCCGCTGCAGCGCACGCAGATCGATGGCCGCCCCGCGACCGAAAGCGTGGTGCTCCGCGACAAGTGCCTCATCAAGATGGGGGACGCCGTCGAGCTTCGTTTTCGCAAGCCGCATGCCCTGAGCAACACCGCCGTGCTCGAGATCGTCTCGCGGCACCGCACCGAACCCGCGGTCGACGGCATCGTCCTGATGTCGGAGAGCTGCATCCTGGGTCCGCAGTCGCACAGCCACGTGCGCTGCCGCCAGTGGTCGAGCGACATGGTCCTGTTCCGCCGCGGCGACGACCTGATGTGTCGCACCCAAACGGCAGTGGAAATCGACGGCCAGACATGCGTCGGCCAGGCCGCCGTAAGCGGGAATTGCCGGATCGAAAGCGAGGAATTTGCCCTGAGTTTGGAGGAGATCTGAACGAACCGTCCATAGACATTACAATGGAGTCTCTCAGGCCGAAGGGATGACCACGGAGGCACGGAGGACACGGAGAAGAGAATTTGTATTCAGTGGGATGAAGCAAAGTTGCTCAGCGAATTGCTGGATTTGCCCAAAGAATTCCAAAGTTTGAATTACTCCGTGACCTCCGTGCCTCCGTGGTTAAATTCACCGCCCTGCCAGTAAGACGCGAAAAGTCCGAACAATGCCTGCACTTCTCGACATGAACACCTCGCCCGCCGAACCTGAGCAAGTCGATCGCAAGCTCGCGATGCGATTTCAGTACCCCAGCGGCTCACGGCCGCTCGATGGGTACACGATCAAGCGCGGCGTCGGCCGCGGCGGGTTCGGCGAGGTCTACTTCGCGGTGAGCGACGCCGGTAAGGAAGTCGCGCTCAAGCTTATCCGCCGCAACCTCGAGGTCGAGCTCCGCGGCGTCACGCACTGTCTGAACCTGAAGCACCCGAACCTGATCGACGTCTACGACATCCGTACCGACGACCAGGACGACCGCTGGGTGATCATGGAGTACGTCAACGGCGCGTCGCTCGAAGATATGATCGAGCGGCACCCCGAGGGCATGCCGCGCGATATGGCCCTCCACTGGTTCGAGGGCATCTGCGCCGGCGTCGCCTACCTGCACGATCACGGCGTCGTCCATCGCGATCTGAAGCCGGCCAACATCTTTCTCGACGACGGCCGCGTGAAGATCGGCGACTACGGCCTGTCGAAGTTCATCTCCTGCAGCCGCCGCAGCGGCCAAACCGAGAGCGTCGGCACGGTCCACTACATGGCGCCCGAGATCGCCAACGGCCGCTACGGCCGCGAGATCGACTCCTACGCCCTGGGGATCATCCTCTACGAAATGCTCACGGGCAGCGTGCCGTTCGTCGGCGAGAGCGTGGGCGAAGTGCTGATGAAGCACCTCACCGCCGAGCCGGACCTCAGCCGCCTGGAGGAGCCGTACCGCGGCGTCGTCCGCGCGGCGATGGCCAAGGACCCCGAGCGGCGCATCGACAACGCGGCCGAGATGATCGCCCAACTCCGCGGCGTGCCGCGCTCGCCGATGAGCGTCGAGGCGCTCAACAGCGGTCCCGAGACGGGGCCCGCGACGCCGATCCTGGAATATCTGCCCGAACGCAATCGCGGCGGCTCGCCGTTGCGTCCGCCCGCTGCCGGCCCGTATCCCCATCCGAATCCCAACCCGGTTTGGACGCCCGCCGTTCAGTCGTCGTTCGACGATTTCCGCGCGTTCATCCACCGCGACCCCGAGCCGATTTGGGCTGGCGTGTCGCGCGGCTGGAACGGCTTCTGGCACGCCTTTCATCAGTCGCCGGAATGGACGTCCGGACGCCGAGCAGGGCTGGTGATCTTAATCGTCGTCCTGGCGCTCACGACGCTCCCCGCGTGGCTTGGGCTCGGCATTTCGGCTGTTTTCGGCTACGCGATCTATCGCGTCGTTCGCCTGATCTTGCAGGTCGTCTTCCTACCGCCGGGCGGCGGGACCGGTCCCGCGCGGTCAACGCCCGCTCCGTATG
>JANOIK010001128.1:0-3762 GCA_031407585.1 Planctomycetota bacterium
CTAACGGGAGGGGGATGGCGGTGCCGGGAGTTCTGTTAGGGCGGTGGCGCCGAGTCGCATCACTTGAGTGGGGGTTGCGCCATTGAGGTCGGGATCCGTGTAGCCGGGCCTTGGAGCGGTTGTCCATTCCAACTGAATTGCGCCCTCGAAGCCTCGCACTTCGGCGACCCACGCTTCGTGGGGCTCGGGGCCTTCGTAAAGGCCGGGGGACCAGAGCAGCGGCGCGCCGGCGGGGATGAATTCGTTTGCGCGCGTCATGCCGTCGGCGGCGGTCGGAAGCTCGAAGCCCTCGGGGCGGTACTCGAACATTTCGCCGGTGAACGGGTCGAGCGGCACGGCATCGTACGACATCAATGCTTCGCGGCCGACGAAGGCGTCGAGCTCTCCGAGGGTCTTGGGATAGGCGCCGTTTTTCCGTTGGTACGCGATGAGCGCAACGCGGACGCGCTCGGCCCGGCGGCTGGCGAGGTTGTGCAGGTACTCGAGCAGGTGGCCGGAGAGGCCGCTGCGGTAGGCGAGTTCGATCGTGGGCAGATAGCTGCTCTTGCTCGCCTCCAGGGTGAGCTGCTGAAGCTGGACCTGGTGATAGTTGTAAAAACGGCCGAGCGCTGCCGGGCTTGGCAGCGCGGCGGCGAAGTCGGACCAATCGGCGCGAGAGTAGAACGTCTTCCTTAGGCTTTGGGCGACGTCGACTTCGCGGTACCCCATGCCGACGGGGATGAGACAGTTCGTGACGGCGTCGGCGAAGTCGAGCCGTGCTTCGGTCATGCGGCGCAGCGCGATTTCGGCGCGGGCTTGCTCGCCGGGCAGTTGGTTGGCGAGATACGCGAAATGCTGGTGGTCCCATGTGGGCCCGGAGGTTTTGGGGCCGCGTTGCATGAAGCGCGGCAGCTCTTCGCCGCGCACGACGGCGCGGACAGCCAGATAATCGGCGACGACGCCTTCGCTGGCCTCGGGGTACATCTGCTCGCAATGCTGTAGTTGCTGGACGGCGTCGAGTAGCCGGTCGGCGGATTGCTTGGGCGCCGTGGCCCAGCGTTCGAGCAGTTGCACATCGCGCGGGAGGATTCGGTCGCCGGCGAATCGTAGCGTGGGCTTGTATTGGGCCGTGTGAGCCAGGATGCGGCGCGACGTGATGATGCGCACAAAGGATTTGTCGAGATCGCCGGCTTCGAGGTGGCGGGTAGCGTCGGCTGCCAGATAGTCGACGAGCAGGGGCGTCGCCATGCGGCCGCCTTCGACTGCTGGGGCGAGGCGGCACCGATTCGCCAGGCTGATTGTGGCGAGCTCGTCGAAGCGGGCCTGGTTGGCCCGAAGAAAAACGTGGGAAATCTGTTCGGGGCTCAACGCCCAGCTCGTGGATGTCTGCCGCGCAACGCGGTTGCGCCTCGAATCGGAGTAACGCCGCATAAGCTCCGGACGGACGGCGTCCGACTGCGGCATCTCGGCGGCGAGTTGCTCATAACGCAGCGCGACGGCTTGTGCGTCCGGAGCGTCCGCCTCCCAGCGGCGGAGCGTTTGCTGGAGCGGCGCCCGCACGAAGTTGTATTGGAGACGCGGCAGGTCGAGTTGGGCTCGGCGGACGGGGGCGAGCGCGAAGGCCACGAGCGCGATGCTCGCGGCCACGGCGGCGGCGGGGGCCAGCCAGGGACGGATGCCGGTTCGTTCGGTGAGCCAGGGGCGAGTGCGCAGGAGCGAGGCGATGAGCGTCGCGGCCGCCAACGGCGCTACGAACAGCAGGCCCGGCAGATCCCAGAGGCCGACGACGATGCTCCACAGCGAGACGACCGCCGCGACGGCGAGCGCGGCGAAGCCGGCGAGGACATTGCTGCGGCTGAGCATCGAGCAGAGTTGGCCGGCGCCGTAGGCGGCGAGCGCTGCGCACCAGACGAGTTCCCGGAGCGCGGCGAAAACGCGGCCGACGCGTTCGATTGCGAGGGCCGTGTAGATTGGGGCCTCGGGGTCGCCGCCGATGAGGGTTCGATACGATCCCCAGGAGTCGGCGAGGGCGTCGACCACGGCGTCGTTCAAGGCGTAGGACACGCCGATCCACGCCAGGCTCTGCAGGACGAAGCCCACGATGAGCAGCGGCACGAGCCACGCGAACTGCCGTGCGGCCCAGACGATCGCGGGCCGGGCGGCGTGGTCGGTGAGGAACCGGTACTGCCGCGTTCGCTGGTCGGCGCGGAAGACGAGCACGCCGTAGAGCGCGGGAATGGAGAGCAGCGTGAGAATGGGCGGGGCGCCGAACCCGCCCCACTTGCGCAGGAACATCGACGACACCATGGAGTCGGCGAACATGAGCAGCAGGCCCAGGGGGACGACGGCGAGCATGGCCTTCCAGCCTTCGCGCCAGCTTTGCCAGACGAGGCGGGTGAACATGCGGCGGCGGGAGGGGGCGGCGGAGAATACCGAGGGCTCGGCCGCGTTGTCGGCTGCCTCGACGCTTTTCAGTGCACTGCGTCGGCGTCGGAAGGGCGCCGACGTGCGCGGGCGGAGCCAGCGGAGGCCGAGCCAGGAGTCGAGGGCGCCGACGGCGGTGAGCACGAGCAGTCGCTGGGGGATGGCCGCGTAGTAGCCGGCGAAGGTGAACTCGGTGCGGACGTCGCCGCGGATGACCATGGCGAACTGGGCGCCCAGGCACGCCGCCCCGATGGCGAGGATTGCGGCGAGGAGCGGCTGCGGGCAGAGGAGCGAGGCGAGGACGCCCCAGGCGAGCCACTCGATGATGGTAATGGCGCCGGTGATGGCGAGCATGGCGGCCGTTTGGCGGTTGGGCCACAACCCTCCCCCGACGGCGCGCGCGACGAAAATGAGCACGAGAGCCAGAGCGAACGCGCTCGCGGTCGCGGCAAGCAGCTTTCCCGCATAAACCGAGCGTTCGTATTGGGGCAACAGTCGCAGGAAGGCGTCAGTGCGTTCCTCACGCTCGACGGCGAACAGCGTGACGGCGGCGCCGACGGCGTAGAGCGCCGCGGCGGCCCAGGCGGAGGCGAAGAGCCACGGCACGCGCGCGGACTCGTTGAGGAGCGCGTTGGTGGCGACCATCTGCAGCGCGGCGAGCACGCCCACGCCGATCCAAAATCCGCGGAGCATGCGGATTTCTTTCCAGAGGAAGCGCAGGAGGACCTGGCGCGAGGCGGTTGCTGTTGTGAAGGGAATCGCGGTTGGGGCGTTCATGGGGATGCCCGATTGGTTGGCCCTGAAGTCTGATTTTTCTGGGTGGCATGCCGTCGTCTTCGTCGGCATGTCTGGGGTTGTTCAGCATGCCTACGCGGACGAAGGCATGGCACACGGGGAGGGGGAATCCGGAGCTTGCATGTACGCTACGAAGATTTCTTCGAGTGAGGGGGTGCGCGACTCGACGGCCACGATTGTTGGGTCGTCTTGCAGGCGAGACACCTCAGCGTCGGTCGCGTCGCGCACCAGGACTTGCCACTGGCGCGTGCGGCGGCGGGTACGGAGCACTTCGCCGGCGATCGCCGGCGGGGCGCCAGCGCCGTTCACGGTGACCGTGAGCTCGCGCGTGCGAGACTTGAGTTCGTCCAGCGGCTCGACCAGCACCAGCTTGCCGGCTCGCATGATCGCCACGACGTCGGCGACGCGCTCGACTTCGCCGATGAGGTGGCTGGAGAGCAGCACCGTGCGGCCCGCGGCCGCGAGGTCGACCATGCTTTCGAGAAACTCCCGCCGCACGAGCGTGTCGAGGCCCGAGGTGGGTTCGTCGAGAATGAGCAACTGCGGCTCGTGGGCCATGGCGAG
>JANOIK010001157.1:0-3069 GCA_031407585.1 Planctomycetota bacterium
CCGCACATGAAGGGCACAGGCAAGAACAACTCGGCCAAGTTGTGTGGAGTGGGAGGGCGGAAGCTCATCGAAGCGCAACGCGAAGACATTGACATGTCGTTCGGTTGCGCGCCGGATTTCACGCGGCGCTCCGTCGGTTACGTCGGGTTCAGTGATGGCTGGCAGGATTTGATGGACAATTTCAAAATGGATTGGGAGTTCGACCAGGTCGTGGATGGCAACATCGCGCTAGTCGGGGAGATTGATCTATCGCACGGCATGGAGTTCACGCTGGGCGTGGGGTTCGGGCGCTCTTCGCAGAGCGCGTGCGCACACCTGCTGCAAGCGTTCGCCACACCTTTCGCCGACCAGCGCAGGAAGTACGTCAGCCAATGGCAGCGCTCGCGCGCCGAGATTGACTTGACCGCGCAGACCAAGGATGGCGGGGCACTGGTGTGCTTGAGCCGGTGCCTGCTACTCGCGCACGAGGACAAGCTCTTTCAGGGCGCGTTCGTCGCGTCCTTGAGCATTCCCTGGGGCGACACGAAGGATGACAGCGATCGCGGTGGGTATCATCTGGTCTGGACGCGCGACATGGTGCAAACCGCGACGGCGCTCCTGGCCTGCGGGCACACCGAGTCGCCGCTCCGCGCGCTCATTTGGCTTGCGTGTGTTCAGGCGGCCGACGGCAGCATGCCGCAAAACAGCTCAATCTCTGGCGAGGCTTTCTGGAGAGGAATTCAACTGGATGAAGTGGCGGCGCCGATACTGCTCGCCTGGCGCCTGAGGCAGGCGGACGCGCTCCGGCAATTCGATCCTTGGACGCTGATCTCTCGAGCCGCACGCTATCTGATCCTGCACGGGCCGGTGACCCCCCAGGAACGCTGGGAGGAAGCCTCTGGCTACTCCCCTTCAACGCTGGCGACAGTCATCGCCAGCCTCGTGTGCGCGGCCGACTTTGCGCGCGCCAGAAAGGACGAGCTCGTCGCGGACTTTTTGGTCGACTACGCGGACTGGCTTTCTGGGCACCTCGAGGAATGGATGGCCACGAGTCATGGCGAGCTCGTGGCGGGCAAACCACGACACTACCTTCGCATCACGCCCGCCGATCCAAAGCAAGCCGTTGCTTCGCCTAACCCGGACGAGGCTGAGCTCGTTGTCGCCAATGGCGGCGGTAGGCATCCGGCACGGAACATCGTGGGCGGCGATTTTCTTCAGCTCGTCCGGCTGGGAGTTCGAGCTGCGGATGACCCGCTCATCGTCGATTCCGTGGCGGTGATCGATCACGTGCTCAAACGCGAGCTACCGCAAGGGCCCTGCTGGCGGCGCTACAATCACGATGGTTATGGAGACAAGGTGGACGGCACCGCGTACGACGGAGCGGGTGAAGGTCGCTCCTGGCCAATTCTAACTGGCGAACGCGGTCACTATGAGCTGTCGGCCGGACGCGATCCGTTGCCGTTCATCGAGGCAATGGAAAAGTTCGCCAACGCGGGCGGGATGCTGCCGGAGCAGCTCTGGGATGCCGACGATTTGCCGAACGGAAAGATGAAGCGCGGTAACCCGACCGGCTCGGCTATGCCTTTGTGCTGGGCGCACGCGGAGTACACTAGCCTGGTACGTAGTCACAAGGATGGTGTTTGCTTTGACCGCATCGAGCCGGTCTATCAGCGCTACGCCAGGGCGGGAACGGATAGCAAGATTGAAGTATGGACGCTCGCTCATCAGACGCAGCGAATTGCTCAAGGGAAAACGCTGCGAATTGTCACGGAATGCGCGGGAACGATTCACTGGAGCCTCGACGGATGGGCGACAGCGAACGATCTAGAAGCGCGTGATACGGCATTCGGTTGCTGGTTCGGAGATGTGCCGTCGGAGCGGCTCGATGGGGGTGCCCAAATCGTCTTTACCTTTCGGCGTCATGATGCATGGGAGGGAAGAGATTTCCAGGTATCGATTGCTGCCTCAAATGAAGTCCAACGAGCGGATGGCCAGGCCGAACGGGCTGACGGGAGCAGCGATGGCCGAGCCGCGTCGGCGTCCTGGGTTTCACCATGAGGCCAGCGGATGAACGAGGAGAGGCGAGTCATTCTTTCCAGTTGCAGCGCCTCGGGGTGGTGATGGAGCCGGAGCCAGGTAATCCGATGGAAGTGGAAGGAGTGTTGAATCCGGCAGCGGCGCGCGGTCGCGACGGGCACCTCTATCTCTTTCCCCGGTTGGTGGCGCGGGGCAATTACTCGCGGATTGGCATCGCCCGAGTGCGCTTCAACGAGGGCGGTGACCCCGTGGGAGTCGAGCGACTGGGTATCGCGCTGGAGCCACAAGCCGACTACGAATTGCGGCCCGATGGGGGAGGCTGCGAGGATCCACGCATCACGTTCATCGAGCCACTGCGCCGGTATGTGATGACCTATACGGCGCTTTCAGCCAACGGACCACGCATTGCGTTGGCCGTGTCCGAAGATTTGTTTCACTGGGAACGTTTAGGGCTGGCGACCTTCGAGCCCTACGAGGATGTGGATTTCAACGGCGTCGCAAACAAAGACGCATTGTTTTTTCCAGTCGCCATCCCCGATCCATACGGGCAACCGGCAATGGCGCTCATCCACCGTCCACTATTCCCAGGCACCGGACCGGACGAAACACTTCACTGCCGGGTTCCGCGCGTGGTCGACATCCTCCGAGAGAGCATCTGGGTGTCCTATTGCTCTCTCTCCAAGGAGTGCTGCGACGACCCGCACTGCCGGCACCTCTGTCACTTCGATTCGCACCGGCGGCTGGCGACTCCCGAGGCGGCCTGGGAGCAGTTGAAGATAGGCGGCGGCACACCGCCGCTGCTGACTCCGCAAGGATGGCTGTTCTTCTACCATGGGGTGAGTGAAGCAGTGCGCACGCCTGACTCTCCGGGCAAGCTGAGCTACTCTGCGGGGCTTTTCGTCTTGGACGCCAAGGATCCTGAGCTCATCCGGTACCGCTCGGCAGAACCTGTCTTGGCGCCGGAGCTACTCACGGAGCGCGAGGGCATCGTGCCCAATGTCGTTTTTCCAACCGCGATTGACCGGCGGGACGACCTCGGTTTGCCGGGCCGCT
>JANOIK010001216.1:0-4498 GCA_031407585.1 Planctomycetota bacterium
CGCATCCGCGTCGTGCACAACGGCGTCGACCTCAGCCGCTTCGCCCCGGGGCCGCACCACGACGACGCCCGCGTGCTGGTGCGCCGCTACTTCGGCGTCCACGACCACGAAACCCTGCTCATCGCGATCGCCCATCACGCGCGGCTCAAAGGCATCCCGGGCCTGATCCGCGCCGTGCAGACGCTGCGCCGTGAAGGCGCCGCGGTGAAGCTGCTGCTCTGCGGCGGCCCGGCAAGGCAAGCGACCCGCGGCGCTTCCTACGACGCGATTCTGTACGCGGGCCGGGTCGACGACGTCGCCCCGTTCTACGCGGCCGCCGACCTGTGCGTGCACCCCACGTTCTACGACGCGTGCAGCCTGGTCACCCTCGAAGCGATGGCCGCGGGCCTGGCCGTCGTCACCACGCAAGCCAATGGCGCCAGCGAGCTCATCGCGCACGATATCAACGGCATCGTGCTGGAGTCCCCGCACACCGACCGCACGCTCACCGACGCCCTTCGCGCGCTGCTGCAGAGCGACCGCCGCCGCCACACGCTCGCCGCCGCCGCGCGACGCCTGGTGCAGTCGCACCCCGTAGAAAAGAACTACCGCCAAATCGCCGCCGCCTACGCCGACGCCCTAGCGCTCCGCGGCGAAGACGCGACCCCCCTGACGCCGCTCCTCGCCGCCGAGCCAAGCGTCCGCCCCCAAGGCGCTACTCTGCCGCTCGCGGCTTAGCGCACTGGGTGCCATGCCCTCGTCCGCGTGGGCATAAGAACCACGCGGAACTTTCCCTCAATGGCGTCGCCGTTACGCTTGACTTGTCGCCGGCCGCGTCCCGACGGACAAATACGCCAGCACAAACAGAACTCCCATCGCGAGGTCGATCACCACGAACGGTTTCCAGATGATCGGAATATCCGTCGTCAGCCAATAGTAGGAACTGACGCTGCAATAGGCGATCTTGAGCAAGATTCCGTAGATCATCTGCGAACGCTGAGCCACCGGGTCGCGGGCGATCGCAACGAAGATCAGCCCGAAAATGATCAGCAGCGCCGCGGGAAACTGGACGTACGCCATATGATTGGGCGGCGTCACGTTGAACCGCTCAAACGCCCACCAGGGCGCTGCCAGGAACATCGCGCCCAGCACGCCGTCGTAGACGGCGGCGATCCAATAAAGCGGTGAAATCCATTTAGGGGCATTCATTCGGCCGCCTCCTCAGAGAGCGCGGGTCGTCGCAAGAACTTGTCCTTGAAATTCTCGCGGCGCCGCTTGGTCAGTGCTTCACAATAAAGCCTTTCCGCCAACTGTCGAAAGCCGATGCGCAGCTCGTCGGCGCTCATGCCGTAGGGTTCGTAGTTGACGTCGAACAGCGTACAGCGTTGCCATTGTCCGTCGTAGAGCAGTCGGCCCTCGCGGCGCAGACGCGCTTCGAGCGGCGTGCCTGGAAACGGCGTTTGAACCGTGATCTGCACGTCGAATAACTCTGACTCGACGACAAAGTCGTACACCTCGTCAAAGATACCTGGGTCGTGCCCGTCCAGGCCCAGCACAAAGCAGCCGTTGACGCGAATGCCGTGCGACTGAATTCTCGCAATGGCCTCCTTGTATTGCGGCCACCAACGGAGCTTCCAGTCGTTCTTGAGTTCAATGCCTCGGAGGCCGTTCTCGCTCGGGCTCTCCAATCCGATCAGCACTTGCGCGCAACCACTGTCCCGCATGAGAGACAACAGCTCAAGATCTTCGTGCAAGGAAATGTCGGTCTCCGCAAACCACCGAATTCGTCTCGCTGCAAGCTCCGGTAACAGTCGCTTCCAAAATCTCTTGTTCACGAACGCATTGTCATCGGCAAATTCGATAAACGGCCGCGGCCACATCTCCCCAATGCGATCGACTTCCGCCAGCACGACCTCGATCGGCTTTTGTCGATAGGCGGGCGCTATGAGAATGGACGCCGCGCAAAAATCACAGCGAAGCGGGCAACCGCGGCTGGCCTGCACCGTGAGTCGATTGTATTTGCTGATCTCCAGCAGTTCGTACGCCGGCATGGGCGCCTCCGCCAAATCAAACTGCTCGACCGCCTGATAGCGCGCCCGCAGCTCCCCTCGTTCCGCGTCGCGAAGAACATCCAGCCAAACTCGTTCGCCTTCGCCCACGACGACCGCGTCGCAATGCGCCAGCGCTTCCTGCGGCAACATGCTGACGTGCAAACCGCCCATGATCACTGGTACGCCCAAATCGCGATAGCGATCCGCCAGTTCGTAGGCTTCCCCCACTTGCGCGCTAAAACTCGAAATCGCCACGAGGTCGAAGTCCACGGGCAATTCGGCCGTCTCGCGAACATCTTTGACCTCCATGTACCGGCATTCGTGGTGTGGAGGCGTCATGCCCGCCAAGGTCAGCAGCCCGAGGCTCGGCAGCGAAGCGATCACTTTGCTTCGCTCAATAAAACCAGGCAACGTCAGCCCGATCGCCATCAACTCGGCGTCGCATGCCCGCACGCCGCTCATTGCGATCAGTCCGATTCGCATCATCGCCTCTAGAGAACCATCATCGCACCGGCGCCCGTCAGACTGGCCACGGGGATAAAGAAGAGATAGCGAAACCGATCCTTCCACGCCGACAGAAAGCACACCGCCGGCATGCTGATCGCCCCCGCAATGAACAACCAAGACGCAACCCATCCGGGCGAATCCGCGGGTCGCAAGGCAACAGTAAACGCAAACGCCAGATTGAGAAATCCTGTGCCCAAGAATGAAATGTGCCCTAATCGCACCATGCGACGCCGCCAACTCCCGTAGCCGCCCAGCCAATTCGCATCGTAGAAAAATAGGCCCACCGCGGTCCCCGAGACGAGGCCCGTCAGAATCCAAATCCATCCGAAAGTCAGATTCTCTTCGGGCACGTTCAAATCTCTGTGCATTGCCGCGTGGTGATTCTGGACCACGGCGAATTGTACAACGTCATTCGATTGGTCTCGACCTGCACGGGGGATTTCCCCCGAGGCACGCGACCTTGATCGGGAGGCCGGTCCCATTGAGACGCCGGCGACGACGTTTGGCAATGGGATCCTCCTATTCCATGGCTGCATTCCGCCCACTACTGCGTGAACGCATTGCGAACGATCACGTTATGCTCCGCATAGTTGGCCTGGGGCAAGTGGATGGGCTGACCTCTAACTTTGAACGCGTATTCTTCGCCCGGCTTGAACGGCCCGCGCACATATTCCTCGTACACGTCGATCAACGCGCCTTCGGCGTTCAGCGATTCCACCTGGAGTCCGATCGAACCCAACTCCTGCGCGCCGTTATTCTTCAGGCGGCCGACGACGATCGGGCACAACAGTTCGTTGCCAGCTTCCGGATACTCAGGCGGGCCCAGGTAGAACTCCGAGTCGACGATCGAAACGTCCGTCGCATGATTTTCGAACTGGTACTTCTGACGCCGCTCGAGAAGCACCACCAGCCCGGCGAGCATCGCAAGCGCCAAACCAACGGCGAGAACGGCCAGCGCCGGAGCGAACAGAATGGCGCTGCCCAGATACGAATGACACGCCGGGCATTTCCGCGCCCGCGCATCGATGGTGCTAAAGCATTTCCGGCAGATCTTGGTTTCAGAGTTCGTCATCGTCGCAGTGACCTTCCCTCGGAGCCTTGGCGCCCCTCGCCCAAGTATACCGGGCGGCTCGCATTTCCCATGGGTCGCTGAGCAAAACGCCCGCGCTCACCGCATCGAAAGGAGATCCCGCCACGCACGACCCCTAAACGGAATTCCGGGCATGGAGCCGGAGCCGAGCGGGGCGCCCGTCGATCGCATCCCTCATCTGCGCGCATCTGCGTCATCTGCGGACAATTCCCTTCCGACGATTCTTCACTTTCTTCTAAACGCCTCTTGAAAAGAGCCACTTGACTTGCTAATATACACACGTACAAAACGATCCTTGACAACTGAACCTTGCCCATCGTCCCGTGCGCGGTCCCCGTGCGCCTCAACGGAGACGGGTTGCAGAGCGACGAAACCGGTCATTTCGCCGCCTCAACCGGACACTAAGAGCCCCAAAGCGGACACTATGAGGCCCAAACCGGACACTTCCCGAGCCGCGGTTGATCCCGTCCAACGCCGGTGGACTCCGGGAATTGCCGAGCTTCGCTCCGACGCACGCAACCCAAACGACCGCTTTTCCTTCAAAAAAATTCCGTCGCTCCCAAAGCGGACAAATCAACGTCGGCAGCCAAAACTGTCGGAACCCAATCCTCCCAAACCCCCAGCCACTAGGTCGCACCCCCCAAATCTGGTACATTGGCCTCTCGACCAGTTTTTCGCCCTGCCGCGGTCACCCCGCTCCACTGAAAGACGTCCCCATGCTCGCCGCTGCCGCGCTCACCACCGCTGAACAGTCCGCCCTGGCCGTCTTTCGTTCCTTTATGGTCAACCCGGGCGAAATGCTCTGCTTCCACGGCCCGCAATTGGAGAAGCACGGCCGCAGCCTGCGGGTGCTCACCGAGAAGAATCTCAT
>JANOIK010001288.1:0-1954 GCA_031407585.1 Planctomycetota bacterium
GCACGGTGTCGCTCTTGGCCAGCGGCGTGTCCTCGCGGACGAGCACGTCGACCTGGGCGCCGCGGTCGACGGCCATCACGGCGGCGTCGAGGGCCGAGTCGCCGCCGCCCACGACGACCACGTGCCGGCCGTCGTAGTCGCCGATTTTCGGCACCTTGTAGAACACGCTTTTGGACTCGAGGGCGTCGAGCACCGGCAGCCGCCGCGGGAAGTGGAGCAGGCCGCAGGCGATGATCACTTTGCGGCACAGGTACTCGCCGCTCTTGGCGACGACGCGCTTCAGCGGGTCATCCTTCACGGTCTCGGTCGTGTCGTCAACCGTGACCAGCTCGTCGTTGAACCGGAACTGCACGAGGGCGTCGGTCGCCTGGCGGTACGTGCGGCTGGAGAGTTCTTCGCCGCTGATGCCGTCGGGGAATCCGGGGATGTCGACAATCTTCTTGTCCGGATAGAGGAACTGAGGCTGGCCGCCGGCGCGGTCCTTGGCCTCGAGCACCAGCGTGGTGAGGCCGCGATGGGCCGTGGTGAGGCTGGCGGCAAGCCCCGCTGGGCCGGCGCCGATGATGACGACGTCCCAGGACGTCAGGGCGCTGAAGTCGATGCCTTCGTCGAGCTCGGTGACTTTGAAGTCGGACATGGGGGCGGGGAAAAGGCGGAAGGTGGAATGTGGAGGGGGGAAGGAGGAAGTAGGAAGCGGCGTTGTTGTTTTCGCATTCTTGGGGGTGATTGTGAATGGGATGGGGCCTGGGCGATGACAAAATGCGGCCGGCTGCACCTGGTTTTCTCGGGGGTCCGACGGAAATTTGGCGCGCGAAGTCTCGGAATTCGATTCACCGTTCCAAAATTCATGAATTTTGCACGGGCGCGATGGGCGTCGGGGCTGGAATTGCCGAGGCGCGGCGCGTGCGCATGCGTTCATAATTCGCGGAATTTTGGAATTTCGCGCGTCATGGCGAAGGAGTGTGTTTCGAGGTAAGTGACGTGCGGCGTTCATGTTGGGCGTTGATTGGGTTGCGTACAGAATTGGTGGGGTTGGTGGGGAGGGGATCGAACCGCCAAGGACGCCAGGAATGCCAAGGTCGGAGGGGAGCAGGGCGGGCGTTGCGTGGTCTTCTGTATACCACATTTGAGGCTCGTTGTCGAACGGATATTTTGGGCCACCCCCTGTTGGCGGGGGGCGTTCTTGCCGCGCGTCCTGAGCGTGTGGGAGCGAGAGGGGGAATTGGACGCGGATGGACGCGGATTGAGCGGATTTACGCGGATCCGTGCGATTCCATGCCAAGACAGGCGAGAGACGGAGGGAGTCGCAGTCCCAAACTTCGTCTCCGATCCGCGTTCATCCGCGTCCCATTCCCGGATGCCTAGGATTGCTAACGTTGAATCCTTTTGAGGCGTCGCCGGCAGGTTGCCCGGAGAGAGTTGTTTGTCCGTTTCGCGGATGTCGACTATTCTGAGGCAATGACCTCAGGAGTCGCTTTGTGAGCCAGCCGCGATACCGTGTTTTCCGTTCCGTGATGGGGCTGGCGCTGGGCGCCGCGCTTGCACTCGCGTCGCGGGCCGATGCGCAGGTGGCTCAGTTTCGGCATGACGTGTTCATTACGAGCACGGTGCACACTATCGACGATAGCTGCGAGGCGAGTCCTGACGGCGTCTGCTTTGGAGGCCACGTTTCTGCGGACTACATCGTGACATTCAAAATGTGGCAGGCAGGAGTGTTGCCTGGATGGAATGGGTTTGACGTGATTTATAAGGCGCTCGTCTCGACCGCTCCCGAGTCGGCGAAGCAGCACGCGGAAATACGCGGCCCCGTTTACAATTTGGGCGGCGCCTTGCTGGCGACAGATGCCGACGATTTCTGGGATGGCACAATTCTCACAGGTATCAACTTTAACGAGTACAGTAACCTAGTGCTTTGTCACGCCTAGGAGTTCGGGTTGGTGTTTGGCGTGATTTT
>JANOIK010000908.1:0-1567 GCA_031407585.1 Planctomycetota bacterium
GCCCGCGGTCAGGTCCCCCATCGCGGCGACCTTCGCCTGCGCGGCGAGGCGCTTCTGCTGCCGCTGAAACGCGGTGCGCAGCTCACGAACCTCGGCGCCCTGGAGCCGCAACGCGATGAGATCGGCCACGGAGCCGCTGAAATCGCGCTCCGCGATGCTCCACGTGCGCGACGGGCCAACGTGCTCGTGGCAGACCACGCCCACCATGGCGCCGTCGACGAAGATGCCCGCGTCGAGCATCGACGAAATCCCCAGCGGGCGCAGGTACTCCTCGGCCAGCTCAGAGGTCCACGGCTCTTCGGCCGCGACCGCGGCGGGGAGCGACTTGCGGATTTTCAGGGCTGCGAAGTACTTGGGAAAATCGGCGACCTGCAGCACGACGCCGGCCGAGTGCTCACGCTTCGAGCGCTCGAACAGATGAGCGCAACGCAGCACGGTCTCGTCGTCGATGAACAGCCACACGCCGACGCGCTCCACCTCGAGGGCGTCGGCCGAGAGCTCGCAGGCGTGGGAGAAGACGGCCTCCAGCGGCGCGTCGGCAGGCATCGCGACGAGCTCGACCAGAGCGAGCTCCGTCGAGCGGCGCGGCACAGGCAGCGGGGAGGTTTCGACCACGGGACCCCCTATTGGACGAGCGAACCCGGCAACAGAGTGCGCAATCGAGCGAGCGGCATGTGGCCGTGCGGGGCGCGTTGGTTGGCGGGCCTTTCTCATGTTCTACTGTGCTCCGTGAAGGAAACAAGCGGAAACAAGTCAGCCTTGCGAAAGTTTAGCGCTCCTCTCGGGGTTTGAGATCGCGTTTCAACCCCGAGCGCGTCGCCTCGGCGGCCAGCGGATCGTCCGGCCAGGCATGCTTGGGGTACCGGCGAAGCAGCTCCTTCTTCACCTGCGGATACGTGTTCTGCCAGAAGCTGGCGAGGTCGGCCGTCACCTGCTGCGGGCGGTAGTTCGGCCCCAGCAGGTGCAGCAGCACCGGCACGCGGCCGCCGGCGATGCGCGGCGTCTCGGCCAGCCCGAACAGCTCCTGCATGCGAACGGCGAGGATCGGCGGCTTGCCCGCTTCGTAGGCCAGCGCGTGGCGGTTGCCGCTGGGGAGCTGCAACTCCGCGGGAGCGAGGCGGTCGATCTCTGCAAGCCGGTCGTAGCCGACTCGGGCGTGAAGGGCGGCGAGCCAATTGGCGGCGCGCAGCTCGTCGAGCGAGCGCAGTCCGTGGCAGAGCTCGGGGAGCAAGCTTGCGAGTTCGTCGCGACCGAGCGCTGGCAGCTCCAGCTCCGGCATCGCGGTGGCGAGCCAACTCGTGCGGGCGAGAATCCCGCCTGCCGCGGAGTCGGCCGCGGGAAGCCAGCGCTCGAGCTGCTGGGCCGCATGCTGCGCGAGCAGCGCCGCTGCGGCCGCACGGTCGGTCACTGCGACGGGCGTTTCCTCCAGCAGCAGGTCGAGCCAGTATGTGCGAGCGCGGGCCTCGACCTGCCCGCGAGTGGGGTTGAAGAACAGCTCCTCGCGCGACTGCAGCAGATCGCCGTGCGTTTCGTCGTCGAGCCATGCGCGGTCGACGGCCGAGGCGAG
>JANOIK010001318.1:0-1508 GCA_031407585.1 Planctomycetota bacterium
GGAAGGAAGTTGCGAGTTGCGAGTCGCGAGTTGCGAGTTGGGAAGAGAGCTTGCATCCTCTTCTCGTAACTGGCTACTCGAAACTCGCAACTCTTCTCGCACCACAACCGGCGCCGGCAAATACGGCGCGAGCTTCTCCACAACGCAGATCGGCCCAGCGCCCGGACCGCCGCCGCCGTGGGGGCCGCTGAACGTTTTGTGCGGGTTGAAGTGCTGCATGTCGGCGCCGAAATCTCCCGGCCGCGCGATGCCAAGAATCGCGTTCATGTTGGCGCCGTCGAGATAAACCAACCCGCCGTGGGCATGCACTTCGTCCGCGATCGCCCGCATGTTCGGCTCGAACACGCCGACCGTGTTGGGGTTCGTGATCATGAACACGGCGATGCGGTCGTCCAGCTTCGCGCGGAAGTCGTCCATGTCGACGCCGCCGTTCTGCGTCGTCTTTATCGTCACCGTGTCGAACCCGGCCATTACGGCGCTCGCGGGGTTTGTGCCGTGGGCGTTGTCGGGCACGAGCACGCGGGTTCGCGCATCGGCCTGGCCGAGATCGCGAAAATACGCCGCGGCCACGAGCAGGGCGGCGTACTCCCCGTGGGCGCCTGCCGCGGGCTGCAGCGAGCACGCGGGCAGGCCCGAGATTTCCGATAGATACTGCTGCATTTCGTACAGCACATGAAGCATGCCCTGGATCGTCTCGTCCGGCTGCAGCGGATGCAGATCGGCGAACGCGGGCATCGCGGCGGCTCGTTCGTTCCGCTTGGGGTTGTACTTCATCGTGCAACTGCCCAGCGGATAGAAGTGCGTGTCGACCGACATGTTGAGCGTCGACAGATTCATGTAGTGCCGCACGATCTGCGGCTCGGGCACTTCCGGCAGCGCCGGTGGCGCCGGCGCGAGCGCGCCCGCAGGCAACAACTCCGCCAGCGGTTTAAGCGGCACATCGCACGCGGGCAACCGCGCCGCGCGCCGCCCGGGCTTCGAGAGATCGAACAACAGTTGCGTATCGCGGGTGTTTCGCATGGGAAATCAATTCAGGTGAACCGCCAAGTACGCCAAGGACGCCAAGGTCGGAAATGTTTTTTCACCACGACGGCACGACGGCACGACGGCACGACGAAAAATACAAGAATATCGTCGCCCCAGAATTATTCACTTTTCTGCCCGTCGTGTCGTCGTGTCGTTGTGATCAATTCTTTCCCCGTCCCCTCTTGGCGACCTTGGCGTCCTTGGCGGTTAAATCCTCTCACACATGGGCGGGCAGTCGGTCGGCGGTTTGGACGGTGAGAGCCGTCACGAGACCATCGAGATCCTGTTTCGTGCGGCGTTCCGTGACGGCGATCAGCAGGCAATCGCTCAACTCCGGATACCAATGCCCTAGCGGCAGGCCGGCGAGATAACCCGCGTCGAGCGCCGTTTTGAGCAAGCCCGCGACGTCGTTCTCGGCGTCGCGGATGACGAATTCCTTGAATGTCGGCTGATCGAACGCCGTGGAAAAACGTTCGTGCTCG
>JANOIK010001320.1:0-6654 GCA_031407585.1 Planctomycetota bacterium
CAGCAGTCGCCGCGCCGGCTCGATCAGCCGGCGGCCCTCCAGCCGCACCACTTCCTCACCTTCCGACTTCGCCATCCCGACAGTCTCCTGGAGTTGACCAGTTGACGGCGCAAATGGCGTGCCGAACAGGATTGGGGAGGGCTGGGGAGGGGGGAAGCAGCGGGTACCAGCTCAACACATCAAATGACAATCATCCTTCTTCCTCTCCGTGCCCTCCGTGCCTCCGTGGTTAGTTTAAGAACAACAAGCAAGCCAAGCACAATACCAGCAGGCTCAGGCACGCCCACCGCCCCGCCGCTCATCGCCAAGCGCCACGTTGCCAAATCCCCCGCATCAATTACCCCGCTCACATCCCCATCCGCCCCAGCGCCCCGCGGCACGGCCGGCGATCCCAACGTGCGCTGCCACACGAGCAGGTCATCCCCATCCACGCCGCCGTCGCCGTCAAAGTCCCCCTTCACCACCGGCGAAGTCAGCATTTCGTAATTCGCCTCCGCCCACTCCACGGCCACATCGAGCGTAGCCTCTGGAATCCCCGGCGTGCGATGAATGAACAAGAACGGCTCACTTGTGGTGAACCCGACAGAGCGCATCTGCCACGCGATCATGTAAATGCCTTGCGACGGACTCGTCGCCGGGTTGCCGTCGACGTCGTTGAGCTCCAGCACCAGATGCTTGTGAATTTTCCCCGAGTCCACGCCGTCGAACGGATCGATGTCGCTGGAGGTGCGTTGGATCAACCCGCCCGGAACAATTGCGTCCGCGCCGTTGACGATGAACGTGTTGGAATTCCCATCGAGCACGCTCCATTGCAACCCGACCGGCGCCGCAAACGCCACGTCCGCCAAGTCGAGCCCATTGCCGTTCAAGTCCGCACCGTTCCACGCCATGAGATTGGCCGACGCCTGCCCGATGCTCATCGGCAGCAGGTCGAAGTTCACATTCCGCAACGACGGAAATCCCTGCGCCCCCGCCGGCATGCCGAGCTCGCCCGTGGCGAAGCTGACGAACCCAGGGTTCGCCGAGCGAAACAGCGGCAATCCGCCCGGCACAAGAAAGCTTCCGCCGTACACGAGGTCGCCAAGTGCCCCACCGCTGAGATCCGTGTCTTCCACATGCCCGACGTCGATGACGCCGTCGACCGTCTGGATTAGCACGTCTCGAGTCGCATAGGACCTGCTCGCGCCCGCGAGCGCCAGGATCACAGCCAGAGCCATTTCTAAGAGCGGCGCTTTCCGGCTGCTCATAGTATTTTGTGAGTTCATTTATCAGTCCTCCCCAGAGGCGCCGGTGCGACGCGGGAGCGCCGCACCGACGCGCCGCGGTTCGTTCAGTCAGTTCCCAACAACCTGGCCTGCCGCGCGCCGCCGGCCGCCCAGCCGACCCACGGCCAGCAGACACCCGACTGCGCTGACAGCCAGCGCCGAGGACGCGGGCTCCGGCACAACGTTCGTCTGCACGTAGTCGATGCCCGCGTCGATGACCCCATCCAGCGCCTTCTCCAACTCGTCCTCCGAGAGCATGTCGAATTCTTCTGGCGTGATATTCAGGAACGCCGGCGTGATCAGGTCCTCGGCGCCCATTACCAAATACACCGGCGCCGACGGCGAAAATCCGTTGACCGTGCCGACGACCGACGCCAGATAAATCCCCGGCGTCGCCGCACTGTCGACCACCAAAAACGGATGATCGTCAAACGTTCCGCCCGACCCCGCGACGCTGCCCAGCGGATCGGCGCCGTCGATGCGGAAGTTGGCCGCAGCGGGCGTGAAGGAAACAGCGCCGACGCCGTTCCAGAAAAACAAGTCATCCGTGTTGCCGTCCACCGTGAACTGCCGCTCCGTGAGGCTCAGTACGTCGCCCGGCGCCAGGGCGGTCGCCGAGGCCGGATACGCCGCCAGCCCCGGGTCGTTGATATTCGGATGATTCACGCCCGGCTCCAGCGACACGAACTCCGCGCCGAGGGTCCCCAACTCCGCTTCAAACACGCGCGTCACATCGTCGTACGCCAACAGGTCGACGTCGGCCCCGCCAATCACAGTCGTCGTCCCCGTCGCGGGCCGACCAAGAAAAATGTCAAAGTGCTGTGCGGCGGCATCACCGGCCATCGAGGCTACCAAAGCAATCGCTGCGTAGTACAAGGAGGTTTTCATCGTTAGCTATTCCAATCATTGATGTGAGTAAGTCTGAAGAATGAATATCAAAAGCAAGTCACGAACACGCTCGGGGCGATCACTCTTGCGGGGGCCGCGAGAAGTTGAATCCTTCGTTCGCCCACGCCTCGATCTGACTCGCCGCGATGCCCGACACGTGCCCGTCGGCATACAGGTAATTGGCCATGCCGCCCGTGTGGCGATCAACGGCCAGCTCCTGCTGGATCCGCGCCCATCGCTCCGCGGCGGTCGGGTACTGACCGCTAAACCATTCCCACGTGTGCAAGTGGTCGAACTGCAGTTCCACCGCCACGCCCGCTTCCATCGCCACGATCGTCCCGTGCGTCTGCACCAGGTCGTCTCGCTTGCTCACGAACTCGCCCGCCGCCTCGGGATACACCAGCAGGTCCGACTCCGTCGGCTCCCGCAGATACCCGTTGAGCGCGTAACTCGTCCGGCGGATGCTGGTCTTCTCGAGCCGGGCAGTGTCCTCGGGGCACAGCCGGATCGCGTCGACGTTTTCCAGGAATGGCGCCAGCGTGTAGATCCACGAGTCGAGGATTTCCGTCTCGTGCCACACCGCGGGAAACTTGCCGCGATGAACGTCCGCGTACTGATGGACCCCTAGCCCAATCTGCCGCAGGTTGTTCGAGCACTCCATGCGCCGCGCCGCCCCGCGAGCGGCTTGCACCGCAGGCAGTAGCAGCGCCACGAGCACCGCAAGAATCGCCACGACCACCAGCAGCTCAACCAGGGTAAAACCCTTGCGCGAGCGCATAGGAAAACTCCCCTCGAGAGAGTGCGCGCGCAAGTGCCCGTCTCAGGACCACGCGCGCAAGAATTCAGCCGCGCAAACGCGCAGCACGGGAAGAATCGACGCCAGAGCAGCGTCTAAGAAACCGGCGGCCCCCGAGCCACCGGCAGATCCAAGGACGCCACTGTAACGACGGCGCCCCATGCTTGCAGCTTCGCGACGACAACCCCGCCGCGCGCAAGCTCTACCTTCAGCGCAACGCAAGTCTGCCCCTGCGCCAAAAACGAGCAAATCGGGCAGTCCGAAGTGTCCGCCCCCACGGACAATTGCCCGCCCGAGGACTCCGGATGCTCATGCTCCCCATGCCCCCCATCCCCCGAATGGTCATGGTCATGGTGGCACGCAGTCGAGTGGTCGTGCACCACGAGCCCATGCAGTCCATACCCCAACACGCCCGCGCCGCCATAGGCGACCAGCGCCAAAACAGGGAGCAACCGACCAAACCGGGCATGGGACTTACGGCAAACCATATCCGCCGATCCTAGGACCGCCATCGCCGAGCGTCAATCGAATTCCGCGACCCGCCCCACATTTTCCTCCGGCCCCCTCCCCTCGGCGGGGAGGGCTGGGGAGGGGGGAAGCCCCAGGCACACGCCCCCCACCCCGCTTGCGGTTTAGCCTCCCCGCCCCAAAAAAAACACTTGCTTTCCCCCACCACCTTGGATATGATGTAAATACGTACATAACTAGCAATTCCGTTCACCAACGCGCCATCCCGCCTCGACCGGCCACAAAAACCTAAAAACCGGTCACAATAAACCTAAAAGCGGACAGTATGAGCCCCAAAGCGGACACTTAGAAACGGCCTCCTGGAGCCATCCCAGCAAAAAAAAACTGAGAAACGCCGACTCGCCCAACCGCAGCCGACCGCAAGACGCCTCATTCTGTCCACGAAACACAAAAACAAACGCCGCACGACCGGACACAACAAACTGTCGGAGGCCGCACCCATGATCGCCGACGTCCCCGCTGAACAAATCCGCGACGCCCTCGACCGCGTCGCCTGGGAAATCCTCGCCGAGGCCGAGGCGTTCGCCCCGCCCGTCGACGCCTTCGCCGTCGCCGAGCGTCTGGGCGTCGTGATCGCCCGCGACCATACTCCTCACACGCGCGCCCGCTTCGTTCGGCTCGGCGGCGCCGCGGCTGGCGGCCAACCCACGATCCTGTTCGCCGACGACCCGCGCCCGGAACGCCGCCACTGGGCCGTCGCCCACGAAATCGGCGAGGCGTTCGCCGGTCGCGTCTTCGCGGAACTGGGCATCGACCTGAGCGTTGACTTAACCGAGGGCCCCGGCGTGCGAGAGTCCGTCGCCAATCGGCTCGCCGGCTGCCTGTTGCTGCCGTTCGACTGGTTTTTCTGCGACGGGTTCGCCTGCAACTGGGATCTGCTCGAACTGAAATCCCGCTATCCCACCGCGAGCCACGAGATGGTTGCCCGGCGAATGCTCGAAATGTCGCCGCCGGTGATCATCACGCTGTGGGACCAAGGCAAACAGGCCTGGCGCCGCAGCAACCTCAGCCGCACGCCGCCGCTAACGCCCCCCGAACGCGACGCCCGCCAGGCCGCGTTCGACCTGGGCCAGCCCACCCAATGCGACCCCGCCGAACTCCCCGAGGGCGTCGCGGATGTGCGCGCCTGGCCAATCCACGAACCCAACTGGAAACGAGAAATCATCCGCACCGAGCTCGAGGAGAGTTGGTGACCCGTAGGGTGGGTGTCCGCACCCACCATCCGAGCAACGCCAACCCTCGGTGGGTGCAGACACCCACCCTACGTTTTTCAACGAACCACCCCGCGCAACACATGCACCAACCCCGCCACCGAATACGGCTTCCCCAACACCCCCCCCGCCCCCGCGGCGCGGGCGATGGCGTCGTGCTCTGCGCGAGGATAATCGACCAGCGCCACGACGGCGCCCGGGCCATCGCCCAACCGCCGACAGAAAGCCGCGAGCGCCTCGCGTTCCTCCTCATCAAGCTGCCCGCCGTCCCAAATCCCCGCCGTCGCGCCGCTCATGCTCCCGCGCCCGCGCGGCGTCCACACGCATGTGGCGCCGTACGGCGCAAGGGCCGCCGAGATCGTTTCGAACACCGCATAGTCGATCGCATCCACCGCCACGGTCGTGTCCACGAACTCGCCGTCGCGCCCCACATCTTCGCCGCCGGGCCCCGACCACAACGGCGCCAGGCCCTCGCGCTGCCGCGCAGCGCTGCGCTCCCACCACGCCGGCAGCTCGTGCCAGTAGAGCCGAATCGCCCCCACCAGCGGCTTGCCCGTGCGCAGCTCGCCCTCGCACCACGTTCCCGCCACCACGATCACTCGCACCAACGGCGCCACGGCGAGCAGCCGGTCGATCGCCATCTGGCAGATGCATCCAGGCCGCGGCTGGGCCAGCAGCACCGCCTCGGGAATCACCGGGCCGAGGGCGACGCTCGCCGTTGCTTCGTCGAGCTCCGTGGCCACCGCCATCTCACCCGCTGGATCGAGCTGCCGCCGCAGTGCCGCGAACTCGCCGGCGTCCCAGTCGCCAACCCACCATACGACCGGCGCCAAAGCCGACGGCTCGTACCGAATTCGTTGGCGTGCCGAGGCGCCGGAGCTCATTGTTCGCCCACTTATTGTTCACCCACTGATGGCCGCGTCCCGTTCGAGCACCAGTCGCCGCGCCGTCGCCGCGTCGGGCGCCGCCCGCAGCGACGCCAGCCACTCGGCGTCGTTCACAATCCGGCTCACCCGCGCGAGAATTCGCAGGTGCTCGTGGTCGCTGGTGGCCGCGAGCAGGAAAAACACGTCGGTCAGCCCGCCGCGAGCCCCGGCGAAAGGAATGCTTCCGCGCGTCACGCCGAGCGCGATCACCGCCTGGCCCAGAATCGAAGCCTGCGGTCGTCGTGGGTGGAGCAGGGCGACGCCGTTGTCGAGCGTCGTCGGCGCCATCGCTTCGCGAGCCGTCACGGCCTCGGCCATTTTCGGCGCGTCCCACAGCCGGCCCGTGGCGCCGGCGAGCACGCACATCCGGGCGATCACGCTGCCGCTCGTCCGGGCGTCGAGCGGAATCGCCACCGCCTCGGGAGCGAGCAACTCGGCCAGATCGACGTCGCCCATGCCACTGCGGTCGGTCCGCTCGAGGTTCGACTCCATCGCGGCCAACTCGTCGTCATCGCTCAGGCCGATCCGCTTTTCGAGCCACTGGCCGACCTCGGGCCGCGAGAATCGCCAGGCGCCCGCCACGCGGCGTCCGGGCAGGTGGCCCCGTTCGGCCAGCCGCTGCACCTGGGCCGGCATCATGTGCAGGTACGCCGCGAGCGCCGCCACGTCGAAATCGTCGTCCGCCATCGTGGGGCTCGCTCGTTCGGATGGCCAAAGGATGAGGAGGGCCGCGCCGCCAGCAACGCTAGCCGCGGCATTGTCGCGGCGCCGGCGCGTCGCTGTCCAGTCCGGATGCCCTTGTGCCGCGAAAGGCCGTTTTGCGACAATCCCCGCCCTTCCTGCCTGGCCCCCGAGGCGCTTTGCATGCCCGTCCGTAAGCAGCCCCCCGCGCCCCAAATCAACGCGCCCCAGAATAAGCAGATGCTCGCGGGCGCGCTGGCCATCGGCATGGCCGGCCTGCTCTTCCTGACCGTGCCAACGATCGACCGCCGGCTCAAGTCGACGTTCAACGAACGCCTGGCCCGCCACGCCGAGACGCT
>JANOIK010001327.1:0-2255 GCA_031407585.1 Planctomycetota bacterium
CGCCTTGTTGTCGCACCGTAGCCGTCCCGCCTTAGGCGCCCGGATCCCCGTTGCCGCGTGCGATTTCTCACCGCTCGCCGCACAGGAGTTCTAGCCGTGCATTTGGATCACCTCCCCGGATCGTTTTTCGGCCCCTCGAACCTGGTCGAGCTGCTGCGGCACCGCGCACAGCACCAGGGGGACGACCCCGGCTTCCGCTATCTCACTGACGGCGAGAAGAACCTCGTCGTGTGGACCTACGCCGACGTCGACCGCAAGGCCCGCGCGATCGCCGCCTCGCTCCAGGCGATGGAGATGGAGGGCGAGCGCGCGCTGCTGCTGTACCCCTCGGGGCTCGACTTCGTCGCCGCGTTCTTCGGCTGTTTGTACGCGGGCGTCACCGCCGTGCCGGCCTACCCGCCGCGCCGCAATCGCAACATGGCGCGGATCGACGCCATTGCGAACGACGCCGAGGCCAAGATCGCGCTCACCACGTTCGAGGTGCTGGAGCGCGTGCAAACCATGATCGCGGACACGCCGGCGCTGCAGCGCATCCGCTGGCGGGCCACCGACCAGTGGGACGTCGAGGAAGCCGATCACTGGCGCCGCCCAGACGTCCACGGCGACACGCTCGCCTTCCTGCAGTACACCTCGGGCTCTACCGGCACGCCTAAGGGCGTGATGCTCACGCACTCGAACCTCATGCACAACTCGGCCATGATCACCTACGCCTTCGAGCATTCGCGCTCGGGCAGCGGGTGCTTCTGGCTGCCGCTCTACCACGACATGGGGCTCATCGGCGGCATTCTCCAGCCGCTCTACATGGGCCGGCCGAACACGCTGCTGTCGCCGACGCACTTTCTGCAGAAGCCCGTGCGGTGGCTGCAGGCGATCTCACAGTCGGGCAGCACGATCAGCGGCGGTCCCAACTTTGCGTACGACCTGTGCGCCGAGAAGGTGACGCCCGAGCAGAAGCGCAATCTCGACCTCAGCCGTTGGTCGTTGGCGTTCAACGGCGCCGAGCCGGTGCGGGCCGAAACGATTGACCGCTTCACTCACGCCTTCGCCGAGTGTGGGTTCCGCCGCGAGGCGTTTTACCCCTGCTACGGCCTGGCCGAAGCGACGCTCATTGTCACCGGCGGCTACAAGCAGACCCCGCCCGTCGTGCGGTCGTTCGATGCCCACGCGCTGGAGCAACATCAGATCCTCGGGGTCGAGGCCGGGACGCCCGGCGCCCGCGAGCTCGTCGGCAGCGGCGGCAACTTGCTCGACCAGAATATCGTCATTGCGAATCCCGACACCATGGCGCCCTGCGCCGACAACCAAGTCGGCGAAATCTGGGTCTCCGGCCCCAGCGTGTCCGAGGGTTACTGGCGCCGCGACGAAGAGTCGCAGCTGAATTTCGGCGCGCGGCTCAATGACGGGCGCGGCCCGTTCCTTCGCACGGGCGACTTGGGCTTTCTGCTCGACGGCGAACTGTTCGTCACGGGCCGCCTGAAAGACCTGATCATCATCCGCGGCGTCAACTACTACCCGCAGGACATCGAGCGCACGGTCGATCTCGCTCACAAGAACGTGCAGAAGGGCGCCGGCGCCGCCTTCGCCGTCGGCGACCAGGGAGCCGAGCGGTTGGTCGTCGTCCAGGAAGTCGAACGCTACCGCGACCTCGACTTCACGGGCATCATCGAGGCGATTCGCAAACGCATCGCGTCGGACCTGGAGCTGGCCGTCAGCGCGGTCGTGCTGCTGAAGACGGGCAGCATTCCCAAAACCTCCAGCGGAAAAATTCAACGTCACGCCTGCCAGGCGGGTTATCTCGCCGGCACGCTCGCGGCGGTCGCGACGTGGTCGCTCGAGAGCGGCAAGGTCGAGATCGCTCAGTCGATCCGCCGCCGCGATCGCCAGCTCGAAGCCGAGCTCGACTCCGACGGAATGGAAGCCGCCGCCGACATCGCGGTCTCCTTCGCCTCGGACGAAGACTCTGTCTTCTTTCCCCAAAACGGCGCCGTGCACCATCCGCCCGGCGAGCCTGCTTCAGCGGGTGTGCGCGCCGCGAGCGATTCCCCAACGCCAACCCCCACCCGCAAACCGCTCCCCCCCAAAACCGCCGGCATCATCGAGGTCGTCTACGCCAAGGTCCGCGAAGTCGGCCGCGAGCGCGTCGGCGAGCTCGACTGGGACACGAACATCGTCGAGCTGGGCCTTGACTCGCTGGAGCGCATGGAGATCATCGCCGCGCTCGAAGAAGCCTTCGGCGGCCGCTTCCCCGACAGCGT
>JANOIK010000019.1:0-2420 GCA_031407585.1 Planctomycetota bacterium
AATACGATAGATTGCCCGTCTCGTTCGGCATCTTCGTGAATCGTGCTCATGAGCTTGCGTTCCGAGGAGAAGGGCACTTCCCCGACGCGATTCCATCTAGCTGCGAGAGCCTTGTCGTGTAGGCCAGCCTTTCGAGCGGCGACAATGAGCGCTCCCTCGGTCGGATCGCCCTGAATCGACCACCTTCCATCGTTCTCTTGCAGCACGGCATTGTTAGCGCGGTCTGCTACGGCCAGCGCTCTTTCCAATTCCATTTTGAGCGAACCTTCGACTTTGGCGCCGCCCTCCAGGCGAATTTCACCATTCGGCGCATAGCCAGTGCCCTCGAAGGTGAACTTCCCGCTCGCTGTCACCACCGTTCGCACGGTCATTTCATTCTTGGTCAAGGTGCCGGTCTTGTCCGATGCGATGACATTTGCCGAGCCGAGTGTTTCAACGGCGGCAAGGTGGCGGACGATGGCTTTGCGCTTGGCCATCCGCTGCACTCCCAACGCGAGAACGGCAGTGACCACCGCTGGCAAGCCTTCCGGCACCGCAGCAACGGCGAGCGCTACTCCGAGAATGAGCACATCGAACAATGCCGATACTCCGCGAACCTCCTCGACGAGGATGATGGTGGCGATCATCACAACGGCGATGACGACGACGATACCGCCGAGGATTTTTCCTACCTTATTGAGTTCCTTCTGTAGCGGGGTGGTTTCATCCGGACCCTCCTTGAGCAGGCCTGCAATCCGCCCCATCTCCGTTTGCATAGCCGTGGCGGTGACTACAGCGGCGCCTCGTCCATAGGTGGCGGCGGTTCCGCTAAAAACCATATTGTGGCGGTCGCCGAGTTCCACATCTTCGTCAATGGCAGCGATCTCTTTTGGCACCGGCAAGCTCTCGCCGGTCAGCGCTGCTTCCGCAGTTTGCAGAGCCGTAGATCGAATGACACGACCGTCCGCCGGAATGGTGTCCCCCTCTTCCAGGAGAATAAGGTCGCCGGGGACTATCTCGCTCGCGGGAATGCTCCGCTGCTGGCCATCGCGTATGACCGTTGCAGCATCGGCTGACATGGCGCGAAGCGCCGCTACTGCTGCTTCCGCCCGCGACTCTTGTACAAAACCCAGGATCGCATTGAGGACCACTACGCTGAGGATGGCAATCGCTTCGTAGGGGAGCGGCGATTCGCGCTCATACAACCAAAGCGCCGCCGAGATCGCCGCCGCAATAAGAAGCAGAATAACTAGGACATCTGTGAATTGTGCAACAAATCGACGCCAAGCTGGCACAGCATCTTCCGCCGTCAACTCGTTATGACCAGTGCTCTCTAGCCGCTTTCTGGCCTCCGTTTCGCTCAGGCCACGCTCAGCGTTGCTTCGCAAGGCCGTCAGGACCTGGTCGACGGATTGTCGATGGGCCGCAGCATACGTCTCAGGCGTCGTTGTCGCGCTCATAAAAAGAATTCCGCAGTAGGCCCCAAAGCCGAGGCGCAGCTCAGTTCCTAGGGGACGGCGGATTAAAGCCGCAGCCCCCTCAGTCGTAAGGAGTTGGCGATGACTGACACCGAGCTAAAGCTCATCGCCGCCGCCGCGATCATGGGATTCAACAGAAGGCCGAGGAAGGGATACAGCAAACCAGCCGCAATCGGCACGCCTAGGGCATTATAAATGAACGCAAAAAACAGATTCTGACGAATGTTTTTCATGGTTGCTTCGCTTAAGCGTCGAGCACGGGCAATCGCCCGCAGGTCTCCCTTCACGAGGGTGACGCCGGCGCTTTCCATCGCCACGTCAGTTCCCGAGCCCATGGCGATTCCCACGTGCGCCTCGGCAAGCGCAGGCGCGTCGTTGATGCCGTCGCCGGCCATGGCGACGATGCGACCCTCGGCCTTGAGCCGTTTGACGACTTCGACCTTTTGTTCCGGAAGGACCTCCGCCTCCACGCGGTCAATGCCCAGCTTCTTCGCCACGGCTTGGGCCGTGGTGCGGCTGTCGCCGGTCAACATCACGATTTGCAAACCTTCTTCGCGCAAGAGGCGCAACGCTTCGGCCGTCGACTCCTTGATGGGATCGGCGACTCCCAAGAGGCCACTGGGCTTGCCGTCAATCGCGACAAACATCACGGTCTGCCCTTCGCTTCGCAATTGCTCGGCTTGACCGGTTAGCTCATCGACCGTTGCCCCTTGCTCCTCCAGCAGGCGGCGATTACCTACCGCCACGTGCTTGCCGTCAACGAGGCCCTCGACGCCTTTGCCGGTGAGCGAGCGAAAATCGCTGACTGGTGAAAACTCGATACCGCGATCGCGAGCGCCTCGCGCAATGGCAGCAGCTAACGGGTGCTCGCTCGCCTGTTCCAAGCTTCCAACGAGTCGAAGCAGCTCGTCGTCGACGTATCCGCCGAGGGGCACGACCGAGACGAGCCGCGGCTTACCCTCA
>JANOIK010000067.1:0-1762 GCA_031407585.1 Planctomycetota bacterium
CGTATCTGAGGCTTGAGGCTTGAGGCTTGAGGCCTCAGACTGGTGGCATGTCTTGAGTCCGAAGCCTCCAGTCCCTTTGCCCCCCGGTCTACCGTGTCTTACCCGGACCTTGCGGCGTCGATTCACGTCAGCGGCCGACAGCTTGTCATTGCGGTGACGGGCGGCGGCGGTGAGGCGATCAGCTCGCTAGTCGGAACGCCCGGCGCCTCGCGGTCGGTGCTCGAAGCGATCGTGCCCTACTCGAGCGGCGCGCTGGCCCAGTGGCTTGGCTCGGCGCCCGAGCAAGCGTGCTCGGAGGCGACTGCCCGAGCGATGGCGATGGCGGCGTGGCTGCGAGCGCGACAGTTGGCCCCGCAGACGGACCCTTCGCAACTCGTCGGCGTGGGTTGCACGGCGAGCCTCGCCACCGATCGATACAAGCGCGGGGATCATCGCGTGCATGTGTGTACGCAAACGGTGGGGGCAACGGCGGTCTATTCGCTTGAACTCGCGAAGGGCGCCCGCGATCGGTCGGCCGAGGAATCGCTGGCAACGGAGCTCGTGCTGAACGCTCTTGGGGCGACGTGCGGCGTTGTCCGCGCCGAATCCGTGGAATCGCTCGCCGGCCTGGGCGCCGGCGAGCAATTGCAGATCGACCGCGCCGAGGCCCCGGCGGCCTGGGGGGAATAGCTGCTCGGAACGCGGCGCAAGGTCGTTCTCCAACCCGACTCAGCCGGCGAGAACTTTCGCGCCGGCGAAGAGCCGCGCCTGCCGGTAATTTTCCCCGGCGCTTTCAATCCACCCCACATCGGCCATCTGCGTATGGCGGAGGTCGCCGAGCAGCGGCTCGGCCAAGCGGTGGCTTGGGAGCTGTCGATCGCCAACGTCGAAAAGCCGCCGCTGGATTTTATTGCGATTCGCGATCGGCTCGCCGCCCTGCTACGCGAGGACGCCGTTCGGCTGGCGACGCTGACCTTCGCTCCGACATTTCGCGAAAAGGCGGAGCTGTTTCCCGGCAGCGTGTTTGTCATGGGCGCCGACACGGCGTTGCGGATCGGCGATCCCCGATTTTATGGCGGGGATAGCGCGCTTCGCGATGAGGCGATCACCAAAATCGCCGACTGCGGTTGCCGATTCCTCGTGTTTGGACGACAGCACGGCGCGCGGTTCCAGACGCTGACCGATCTCGACTTGCCGGCGCCGCTATGGGCGCTTTGCGACGAGGTTTCCGCCGCGGAATTTCGGGAGGACGTGTCGTCCACGGAACTGCGGGCGCGCGGCGGTGTATAACGGTGGTGCGCTTTCTCGGGAGACCCCCGGCCACTGGCCGGGGGCTAATTGGGAAGATCGCGACCACTTCACTTTTCGCCACGCGTGGAATGAATCATGACGCGATGCTTTGTTTGGTCGGCCGCTGGCTTGCTGCTCACCGGTATTCTTGCCGAGCGAATTGACGCTGCCGAAAACTGGCCCCAGTGGCGCGGGCCGTTGTCCAACGGCGTCGGCGCACCAGGCGAGTACCCGGTGAAGTTCGACGCCAAACACGGCGTCGCGTGGAGCGTGACGCTGCCCGGCCTTGGGATGTCGACGCCCGCGGTGTGGGACGATCGCATCTTTCTCACCTGCGGCATCGACGGGAAGGACGGCGTCTGCGCTTATAACGTCGATGGCAAGCCGCTCTGGCGGAAAACGCTCGGACCGGAACGCGAGGGCAAGAATCCCAACGGCAGCGGGAGCAATCCTTCGCCCGTGACCGACGGAGAGCATCTCGTCGTGTATTTCA
>JANOIK010000068.1:0-2132 GCA_031407585.1 Planctomycetota bacterium
CGGCTTCGGGTCGCTCTGTGGGATGAGCGTCTTGTGAAACTCCCAGGCGCCGCCGGGGGTCTCGGGGTTGTACGGCCACTGCTGGTTCACGTACGTGCCGCTGTAGCTGAGCACGCGGTGGTAGAGGTCGGGGCGGTACCAGGCCATGATGAGCGCGCACGCGGCGCCGGAGCTGCAGCCCATGGTGGCGCGGCCGTCGGGGTCCTTGGTGAGCTTCACGCCAGCCTTCTCTTCGACCAGCGGCAGGACTTCGGTCTCGACCCACTCGGCGTACTGGCCGCTCATCGTGTCATACTCCAGGCCGCGCTGGCTGCCCTGGGCGTCGCCGCTGCCGTTGGCGATGCTGATGGCGACCATCGCGGGGATGCGCTTTTGCTGGATGAGGTTGTCGAGCGTCTTGAACAGCAGCGGATCGGGGCCGTCGGCGCCGACGATGAAGGGGGCTTCCGTGCCGGCGACGTTACCGTCGGGCACGTAGACCTGAACGCGGCGTTTGTATGGCGCCGGCTTGCTCGTGGTGACGATGAGGTTCGCTGGGTTGTTGGGGTCGGGCGTGCCGAAGGTGCCTTCCTCGCGGGCGATGCCGGGATAGATCTTGCTGTCCTCGGAGTTCATGGTGAACTCGACGACTCTGCCACGGGGAGTGCGGCCGGGCGGTACGCTGGGCGCCGGCTGCGATGCGGGGTCCGGCTTGTGGGTGGGGCCGATGATGAAGTTGCCGTCGGCGGTCGGGGGCGGAACTTCGCCGTCGGGGAGCTCGGTGGCTTCGACGTAGCCGGGGGTGTGGGGGTCGCGTGCGGGAGGCGTGCGGCGGCGCTGCTGGGCGTGGGTTTGTTCGGCGGCGATCGACATGTCAAGCAGACATGCGAAGAACAGGAGTTTTGAGTTCATGTTGCGGGTTTGCCTTTAGTTGGCGTCGCGGGTTTTCGCTGAGTTCGGCCGAAGTTGGCGACTATTCGCCGGGAAGGTATGATACCAGCATGAGCCAAATGATCCCCGCCATTTTCGACGCCGGCGTTTTTAAGCCGCTGGTTCCCGTGCAGTTGGAGCAGGGGACGCGCGTGGAGGTGGGGGTGCCGGAGCCGGTCCAAGGCGAGGAAAAAGGTTATTCGCGGGAAGCGATGTTGGCATTTCTGAAGGAAATGGCCGAGATGCCCGATGACTCGCCCAATGATGGGTTTTCGAACCGTGATCACGACCGGGTCATTTACGGATTCTGATGGCGATCTTCGTCGACACTGGCGCCTGGTATGCCGCGACCGTTCCGAGCGACTCCAACCACTCAGTCGCTCAAGCTTTTCTAGCAGTCGAAACAGCAAAGCTTGTAACGTCCGATTTTGTGTATTCGGAGTTACTAACTTTGTATCGCGCTCGCGGGCAGATGGACCGCGCTCGCAAATGGATCGCGCGAATCGATTCTGGGCTGGCCGAAGTCATTCGTGCGAGCGATGAGGATTTCCATCAGGCTACCCGCATCTACTTCGGATTTGCGGATAAAGACTGGAGCTTCACCGACTGCGTGAGCCGCGTGATGATGGAGCGGCTGGGAATCACGCGGGCGTTCGCGTTCGACGATCACTTTCGGCAGTTTGGTACGGTGACGGTCGTGCCGTAGCGAACGCCACGAGGAAGATGGTGGGTGCAAGAAGCACGCCACCCTACATGCGCCGTTTCCACAAACCCATCGCGGGGTCGCGGACGAAGAAGAGGCGTTCGACGTTGGGCGTGTCGTTCCAGCCGTCGCGGAGCATTGCGATGTCGTAGCGTTGGCTGTACTCGGTGAGGTCGCCATATTCGTACTTGGCGTTGAGGATTTCTTCTCGCGACAAGTGACCCGGGCAGTAGCGGATGCGGAAGCGCTTTTCGCTCGAGCCGTGGATGAGGTGGGCCGCGGCGGAGAGGTTCCCGCGGAGGTCGTCGTGGTTGGAGACGGCGTCGAGGACTTCCGGCGTCGTGAGGTAGCCGTACTTGCGGATGAGCTTGTCGATCGCGTGGTCCTCTCCGAACGTGCGGACGCCGGGGGCGAGGATGATGAGTTCGCCGTCGTCGGCCATCGCCATGCGGGTGCGGTAGATCGCCTTGTTGCCGAGCCACGTACTTTGGAACTTCTCGGGGTCGAGATAGACGACGCA
>JANOIK010000085.1:0-1945 GCA_031407585.1 Planctomycetota bacterium
TCCGCAGCGCCGCCGAGCGCACCCTCGACGGACTTGAGCACGCCATCGCCGGCGCCCTCGAACGATTCTCGCCCGCCGAGTGCCGAAACTACTTCCGAAACTCCGGATACGCTACAGGGATCTGAGTAGCGCTCTAGCCCCCGGTCAGTGACCGGGGGCTAAATGAGCGTTACTTCCCAATTGGCGCGGGGCCGCGTCCTCACTTCACCTCGGCCGCATCCGCCTTCGTCTTGCGCGCCGCGAACTGCCGCAGCACAAGCGCAGGAAACTCGGCCTGCGCTTCAATTCGCAGGTCCACGCGACCATCGTCGCGCGTCTCCATTTGGATGTGCGAACTGCCGAGCAGGGCGAGCATCCACCGAATTTCCTGGTCAATCGCGTCCTCGCCACCGTCCGTCGGCGCAAACGCCTTATCCTCGTCCGTCCGCCCGATAACGACGGCGCCCAGATTCACGGCTTGCAAGAAAGCGAGCGCCTGCAGCCGCCGCGCCTCGAGCGTCTTCTTCAAAAGGTCCGCCTTAGCCTGGTCGGCGCAAGTCATGCAGACGCGCACGCCCGAGTTGTTCGTCGCGCTCGCCAGATCGATCCCGCCGCCCAGTTCCTGCACGTTGAGGGTGATGGCCTGGATGACGGCGGCGCCCGGATCGTCGTCCAACGTGGCCGGATCGATGGGCTCGTCCGCGTCTTCAGCGGACGGCATCCCTTCCTCGTTGGACTTCAGGGGCGCCAAAAATGCCATGAGGCCCCCGTCGAGCCCTTTCCATTGAGCGGTGGACCCGTGCGGCTCGACTCCTGCGTCGCCGGTCGCCATCGCTCGCAGGCGCTCGACATTCGCCGACGCCACAACAGTCTGCGCGTCTCGCGCTGCCAGGAAGAATTGAAGCTTTCCCAGCCAGGGCGACGTCGGCAACGCCACGTAGGCAAATCCATCGCCTTGAACTTCCTCAGCGCCCGCGTAATTGGCCAGCGTCCAATCCTTCCATGCAACAGGCCTCTTGAACCTGACGATGAACTCCTCGCAGGATAACATCATCCGCCCCATCTGCTCGGTCGTCTTCGGCTTGAGTTGCATCGTGGCGGCGCCCGCGACGTACTCGACTTCTTCGAGATGAATCTCTGGCGCCATGTCGACTCCTGCCAACCTTTTCCATCCGTCTTGGAGGCAACGCTCATAAAGGTCGACGAGCGGAACCAATGCCGGCCGCTCTGACATCTCAGCAAGTCGAAGGACAAAAACACCCGCGTCAGGCCGTCGCAAAATCGCCGGGTCGAGCGGTTCCCTAGCGAAAAGTGTGGCGTTCTCTGCGGGCGTCGCCGCCGCCTGCGCATTCGTCGGCGTCACCGGCTCGGCCGACCCGCGCAGCGCCATCGTTGCCATGCCCAAAAGCACAATCAGTCCCGCCGCCAAAACGCCCGCCGCCGAGCGGCGCGCCTCTCGAACCCGCCCGCCTGCCGTCGATCCTTCCTTGGATCTGAGCATCGCAATTCTCCTCATGAGATGACTGGACAACGCCGGCAGTACAATCGGCTCCGCGCGAAGCCTTGAATCGTGACCGCGCCCGTCGTCCAGACGTACCGCCAATTCCGAAAGTGCTCGCAGGTAAATCGCGGGGCCGCCCGCCGCCGCCGCGGCGAGTTCGTCAGCGGCGAGCTCCTGCGCGAGCACGAGTCGCCGCGACAGTCCGTGGACCAAGGGATTAACAAAGTGGATCGCCTGCGCGAGGCTCGCTGCAGCACGCCATGCGAAATCGCCACGCGCCACGTGCGCCAGTTCGTGAGCCAGCGCCGCTCGCAATTGCTCAGTGCCCCAATCGACGTGCGCTGCGGGAAGCAGCACCGCCGGTCGGCGCCATCCGATCACCGCCGCGCTGACGAGGCGCGCCGACTGGCGCAGCTCAACCGCCTGCCGCAGGTCGAGCTGGCGCCGAACGTCGTGAAAGAGGCC
>JANOIK010000156.1:0-1531 GCA_031407585.1 Planctomycetota bacterium
GCCCGTGCCTTGGCCGGAGCGGCGGCGGGTGAAGAACGGTTCGAACAGGTGCTTGCGGACTTCGTCGGTCATGCCGCAGCCGTTGTCGGTGATGACGATGCGGGCGCGCGTGGAGTTGTGCTCGGTGACGCGGTCGATGGCGAGCGTGACGCGGCCGCCGGCGTCGACGCTCTCCAGCGCGTTGGTCACTAGGTTGAGCACGACCTGCTTCATCTCTTGCGGATTGACGGCGGCGATCGCCGGTAGACCGGGGAGCAGTTCGAGCCGCTTGTCCTGGTACTGGCCCAGGTGCTGGACCATTTCGAGGACGCCGGCCGCGAGCTCGCGGAGGTCGGTGGCGTGCCGTTGCGAATCGCCGCGGCGGGCGAAGTCGAGCAGTTTTTCTGTGATTTGCTTGCAGCGGAACGCCTCGCGTTGGATCATCTGCAGGTAGCTGCGGACGACTTTTACGTCTTCGGCGCGCTCGACGGGGGCGCCTTCGAGCAGCTCCTGCAGGCGGCCTTCGAGCGACTCGCTGCACAGGGCGATCGACGCGAGCGGGTTGTTGATTTCGTGCGACACGCCCGCGGCGAGGAAGCCGACGCTCGCGAGCTGCTCGCTGCGGACGACCTGATTGGTGCGCTCCTGCACCTGGCGGTCGAGGTCGTCGCGGATCTCGCGGAAGCCGTCGGTCATGGCGTTCATCGCGACGGCGAGCTCGCCGAGCTCGTCGCGGGTCTCGAGCTCGATGCGGTGGCCGTAGTTGCCCGCGGCGACTTGCCGCGAGCCGGCGACGAGCACCTGCAGGGGGTCGGCGAACCACTTGTAGAACACGCGCGTGGCGGCGCCGAGCACGACGACCGCGACGGCGACGTTCGCCCACGCGGCGATGATGGCCGTGCGGTATTGGGCGCGCACATCGTGCGACAGGACCTTGAGCCGCTTGTGAAGGTGACTCGGCAGCTCGGCGGCGAGCGACTGGAGGCGCTCGACCTGGCGGAGCATGCCGTGGATTTGCGTTTCCTGAGCGAGGACGGGGTCGAGCTGCTGGCGTTTGAGGTCGGCGATGATCTCGTCGATTTTGGAAAGCGTGGCGTGCTCGCCGCCGTGGTCGGCCAGCTTCGAAGTGGCATTGACGGGGGACTCCTCCAGCTCGCGGCGGTAGCGGCCGACGGCGTCGACCAGGTCGCTAAGCTGCGTGCGGTAGTGCTGGTCGAGCATCGGAGTGAAGGAATCGCGGCTGGCGTCGGAGTCGATCGCCGAGTCGGCGTCGTCGGGCACAAGGCCTTCGGCGAGGAACTGGCTGTTCTGCCGCTCGTTGGCCTCGCTGAGCGTGACGCGCACGTTGCTGACGCACTCGAGCACCTTACTGGCTAGCGGCAACTCGGCCGAGCGGGCCGAGAGGCTGCGTACGAGCTCGCGGTAGGCGTAGAGGCCGAAGTACGCGCTGCCGAATAGCGCAAGCACCGTGACCAATAGTAGGCCAAGGCCGAGCTTGAGCTTCGTGCGAATGGGCCAATCGAGGAGCACGCGGCGACCTCCTTGTCGCGAA
>JANOIK010000184.1:0-3529 GCA_031407585.1 Planctomycetota bacterium
CTCGCGAAGGTCGAAGACGGCGCCGCGAACTTCGACGAACTCGCCCCGTCGCTCGAGCACCTCGAGCAGGGGTCGCCAGAGTTCCGGCGGCAGTTGCGAGTCGACGCCCGCATCGCGAATGGCGACGGCGTCCGCCCACACGTGAGAACCGTCCGGCGAGTAAGTGAGCAGCAGCAAATGGGCATTGATTGCGAGCTGCGCCGCGGCGCCGACGGCCGGGTCGAGCCGTTCGCCCACGGCCTTCACCAGCGTCGCGCCCCCGCCAGTTTTGAGCAATTCAACGACCGCTGCTTTGCGCGCCTCGGCGTCCTCCGCCGCGGGGAACGGCGGCACTGCAATTCCGAGGGCGTTGCCGGCCTCGCCCGCCGCGTCCAAATAGGGCTTGTAACGAGCCTCGTCAAACCCCGCCGCGTAACCGGCAGCCGCCAGACTCCAGTCGCTCGCGAGCGTCCAAGCACGCTGGCGCTCGGCGGCGGTCGGCGCCGGCGGGATCGGAGTTTTATCCGCTTCAACGACGATCGGCGGGCCAACCGCAACGATCGGCGGCGCAGTGGTCGTATCATCGGAAGGCGGGCCCGCGGGATTCGCGTCGCCTTCGCCCGCGTCGTCCGTCGGCGTCACGGGGACGTCGTTTCCAGCAGGAGTTACGACATCGGGGCCACCATCCCCCGGATCGCCACTCGCCTCCGGATCGCCGCTATCCTTTTCAATACCCTGCGGCGCCGCTTGCTGCGCCCCAGCCACGGGTGGCGTAATAGCCCCCTTCGGCGGCCGTCCAGTCGCATCGTACGCAACTTCGTCCCAGCATCCCCCGCTAGTCGCGAGAACGAGCAGCCCCGCCGCGACCCAAAATCGCCGCAGCGGGCCTGATTTCAGGATCGTCAGGTTCTTGGGGACAACAAAACGCATGGAAGCAAGTCAACCGCGGACCAGATATAATGGCGAGTCTCCCACCGAGTATACCCCGCCGCCGGTCGCCGAAGACAGTCGATGTCGTCGCCCAACCCCACCACTCCGGCTCAATCTGAGCAAGCGCCGCCGACGGTGACGCGCAGGCGCTTTCTGCGGCGCACGCTCGGCGCCGCGGCGGGCATTGCGACCGGGACGTTCCTCTACACCTGGCGAGTCGAGCCGCATTGGGTCGAGATCGTGCGCCGCCCGCTGGCGATCGCCGGCCTGCCTCCGGAACTCGTCGGCAAGCGCTTGGTTCAGTTGAGCGACCTGCACGTTGGCCCCGTGGTCGACCAGGATTTTTTGATCCGCTCGGTGGCCGGCGTTGCGGAGCTCAAGCCCGACCTGTTGGTCATCACGGGCGACCTCATGTCGTGCCACGGCGACGAGCAGGTGTCGCGGGTCGTGGAAGTGATTCGCGAGCTGCCGCCGGCGCCGCTCGGCCGGTTCGCGATCCTGGGCAATCACGACTACGGCGACTCCTGGCGGCAGGACCGCGCTGCTAGCAAGCTCGGCGACGCGATCGGGCGGCTCGACGTGCAGATGTTGCGCAACGAAGTGGCCCAAGTCGCGGGACTGCAGATCGCCGGGGTCGACGATTTCTGGTCGCGAAATTTCCGCCCTGCGGACGCGCTGTCGCAACTCGATTCCGAGCGGCCCGCGATCGCCCTGTGCCACAATCCCGACGGCTGCGACGCGCCGGAGTGGGCGGACTATCGCGGCTGGATTCTCGCGGGGCACACGCACGGCGGACAATGCAAGCCGCCGTTCCTGCCGCCGCCACTGCTGCCGGTGACCAATCGCCGTTACGTCGCGGGCGAGTACGAACTGGCCCCGGGCCGGCGGCTGTACATCAACCGCGGCCTGGGATACCTGGAGCGGGTGAGGTTCAACTGCCGCCCAGAGATCACAGTGTTCACGCTCGAGCAGGCCGTTGAACAAGCAGCCGGCGAACTCGTGTAAAAGACCTTCCGGCCCCCTCCCCTCGGCGGGGAGGGCTGGGGAGGGGGGAAGAAGCAGGCACACGCCCCGATCCAACTGTGTAAGCAGCAAGACCCGCCCTGGTCACCAACCGCCGCGCCCCGTAGTTTGGCGGCATGGATTCCGCGAACATTTCCTCTCCACCACCGAGCAAGCGTACGCTGGCGCTCGGCCTCGCCAGCACCCTACTCTGCTACCTCGCGCACCCGCCGGTCGACTGGAGCCTACTCGCGTGGATCGGCCCCGCCCCATGGCTGCTGTTAGCGCGAGCCCCGCGACTCCCCGGACGGCGCCCTTACCTGGCCCTGTGGCTCGCCGGCGCCGCCTTTTGGCTCGCGGCAATCCAGTGGATTCGCCTCCCCTTCTGGGCGAACATCTTCGCCCTCTTCCTCATGGCCGTGTATCTCGGCCTCTACATTCCGGTTTTCGTCGGCCTCACCCGCGTCGCCGTGCATCGCGCGCGTGTTCCGCTCTGGCTCGCAGGAGCCGTTGTGTGGACGGGGCTCGAATGGGCGCGGGCCCATCTGCTCACCGGTTTTCTCATGGCATCCCTGGCGCACACGCAGGTAAAATTTCCCATCGTAATCCAGATTGCCGACTTCGTCGGCGAGTACGGCGTCACGTTTGTGATTGTGTTGGTGGCGGGAGCTCTCGCGTCAGTGCTGCCGCTCGGTTGGGTGGATCGACGATTGCCCGACGATCCGAATCGTCCGCACGCGCTCGAAGCGAAGGTCGTTCCCCGCCGCCCTGCCCTGCTTCGGCTCGCCCCAGGCGCCGTTGCCCTGGTCGCGACTCTCGTCTACGGCGAGTGGACGTTGTTGACCGACGGGATGACGACGCACCGTCCCGGCCCCTCGTTGGCCCTCGTCCAGAGCGACATGCGCTGCGACTGGAAAGGCACGCCCGAGCGCGACCACGCGGCGATGCGACAGCAAATCGCCCTGTCGCTGACGGCGGTCCGCGACGCCAAGGCGCCGATCGACGTGATTGTGTGGCCCGAGACGATGTTTCGGAATCCGATTTTTATCCGCGACGCGAAGAACCCGCCCGCCGAGGGAGCGATCCCCGAGCTCCGGTTCACGGGGGCGATTGAAGACCTGCGATGGCTCGCGCGAAAAACTGATGCCGCGTTGCTCGTGGGCATCGATCGGGTGATGGCGTCGAAGGCGGGCCCGCCGGGGGCCGACGATGACGTCGAGCTGCTCGTCTACAACGCCGCGGCGTTTGTCGATCGAGACGGAGAGATCCAGGGGACCTACGACAAGATGCACCTGCTGCCGTTCGGCGAATTCATCCCCTTCGCCGAGTGGCTCCCCTTTCTCGCCGACTACGTCCCGATTACGGGGAACTCGCTGTGGGGCGCCCGGCCGGCGGCGTTCACGCTGGACGGCGTTGTGTACGCGCCTAACATTTGTTACGAGACCGTGCTGCCGCACCTCATTCGCCGGCAGGTCGTCGAGCTCGCTGCCCAGGGCAAGACGCCGGACGTGCTGGTGAACCTCACGAACGATTCGTGGTATTGGGGCTCCAGCGAGCTCGACATGCACCTGGCCAGCGGCGTGTTCCGCGCGGTCGAAATGCGCACGCCGCTGGTGAT
>JANOIK010000194.1:0-1612 GCA_031407585.1 Planctomycetota bacterium
CAATTTCTGCATCGGGGCCATCCCCGCACGTCGATGCCAACGACGAGCATGGGCATGATGTCCCGCACGCGCAAGTCGCGGTAACCAAGGGAGTGGGCGGATGGCAACGTTTCTTCGCGCCGCGGGAGCGGCTGTTCTGGGCGCCCTTTTGGCGAGCGGCCTCCTGGTGAGCGATTCAGTCGCCTCGCCTTCTATGGAGGACGCGGTCCGCGACTCCAACTGGGCCGACGGCGTCAAGCTAACCAACCCCGCCGAGCGCTCCACAATCGAGCTTACCGAGCTCGCCAACCAGGTCGAGCTACAAAACCCGATCCAACTGGCCAGCAACTGCGAGGCGGCCTGTGGAGCGAGTGCCTGCTGCGATGACGCAGGCGACGATTGCTGCGACAGCGCGTGCGTCGGCTGCGGCGACGGCTGCGACTGCGACTGCGGTTCCGCTTGCGATTGCGGGCCCAAGTGGGTCGTCTCCGCCGGCATCATCTTGCTGAAGCGTGATCGCCCCGTGCCGGGCACGGTCATCGCCGCCAATCCCGCGGGCACGCGGTTCTCCAGCGCCAGCGACTTCTCCTTCGACTGGGAGGCGGGGCCTGACCTCGGCATCGCGCGGCGATTCTCCGGCGGGACGATCCTCGAAGCCCGTTACTTCGGCGTCGACTCCGTCGATACGAACAACTTGGTCGCGCCGGGCAACTTCATCGGCGCCGGCTTCACTGGCCCCGGCGGCACGACCTTCACCGGCAAGTACCTCTCGATGCTCGACAGCACCGAAATCAACCTGCGAAGCCCCGTGAACGACCGGCTGTCGCTGCTCGCCGGCTTCCGCTGGGTCGAGCTTAAGGACGAGATGTTCTACAAGCTCAACACCAACGTCGCGACCGGCGACTACGAGTTCAACAACCGACTCTACGGTCTTCAGCTGGGCGCCAGCTTTACGCCGATCCGCCCGGGAGGTCGTTGGATCGCGAACTTGGAAGCCAAGGGAGGCGTCTACGGCAACGTCGCCGACGGCGGCATCTTCGAATACCAAGGCAACAACTTCATCGGCTCGTTCGTCGACCGCGACACGACGAGCTCGTTCGTCGGCGAGCTCGACTTCACACTTGGCTACCGCCTGACGAAGCACCTCGTCCTGCGGAGCAGTTACCAGCTCCTGTGGCTGGACCGCGTGGCCCTCGCCGGCGACGCCGCCAGCCGCAGCCTGCTCAACCCGAGCCTGCTACGCGACATCGACTACAACGACCTGTTCTACCAAGGCGCCACAACTGGCATCGACGTCACGTGGTGAGTGCGCGACAACATCCAAACAATCCCTCCGGTTCCCTCCCCTGAACGGGGAGGGTTAGGGAGGGGTGATGCGGGGCCAGGCGAGTCCCCACCAGTCAACGCTCTCACCGAACTTCGATTCACCGAACGGCACGCTAGCCAGCAACGGGGCAGGGGACCGCAGTCGCAGTTCTTCGGTTCGGGCGTCATCTCGCGCCTGAACGACATCGATCCGGAGAACATCGAGAGTATCGAAATCATCAAGGGCCCTGCAGCGGCGACGCTGTACGGTACCGAGGCCAACAACGGTGTCATCCAGATCGTCACCAAACGAGGGAAAGTTGGACGT
>JANOIK010000216.1:0-1870 GCA_031407585.1 Planctomycetota bacterium
CGTACTCTCCAATCGTGTCACTCCGTGAACGTGTGACGGCGCATGTCAGGGTCAAGCGTGGACCGAGCCGCCCTTACGCCACGATGCACTCGTCGAGTTCCTTCGGCACGTTGGTCAGCACCTCGTGGCCGGTGCGGGTGAGCAACACGTCGTCCTCGATCCGGATGCCGCCCCATTCGGGAAAGTAAATCCCCGGCTCGACCGTCATGATCATGCCGGGCTTCAGCACCGTCTTGTTACCTTTGGCAAACCGCGGGTTCTCGTGAATTTCGAGCCCCAGCGAATGCCCCAGGCCGTGGCCAAAATGCTTGCCGTAGCCGGCGTTCTCGATGACCGCGCGGGCTGCCGCGTCGACGTCCTCGCACACCGCGCCGGGGCGAATCGCCGCAATCCCCGCGAGCTGCGCTTTTAACACAACTCCATACAGCTTACGGAGTTTGGGCGAAATTTTACCGGTCACCAAAACCCGCGTCAAGTCGCTCATGTACAGCCGCTCGTGCACGCCCCAGTCGATCAGCGTGAACTCGTCCTCGCCCAGCCGCTTGTTCGTCGCGTGCCCGTGCGGCAGGGCTGAACGCGTCCCAACGCCAACGATCGGCTCGAAGCTCAGCCCCTTGGCGCCGAACCGCCGCGCCTGGTACTCCAGCTCCGCGGAAACCTCGGCCTCGGTCATCGAGGGCGTCATCTTCGCCCGCACCACTTCAAACGCCCGCCGCGCCTGGTCGCACGCCACGCGCGTCGCGTCGATCTCGCCGCGGTCCTTAATCATCCGCAGGTCCTCGACCCACGCCGCGGTGCTCTCGAGCGCGACCTTCGGCAGCTTCTCGGAGAGCGCCTCCCGCGTGCCGACGGTCATCGAGTCGGCCTCGACGCCCAGCTTGCGAATCTTCGCCTTTTCGACCGTCTTGCCGACGAAATCGAGAATCTTCGTCCCGGGGCCGCGAATGCACAGCTCCAGCCCCGGGCACTCCTGCTCGAGCTGGGTCGTGTACCGTTGGTCGCTGATCAGCACGTCGTTCTTGGCGCCGACCAGCAGGTAGCTGTCGTCGCCGGTGAACCCTGTGAGATAGGTCACGTTGACAAAGTTGGTCACCAACAGCCCGTCAAGCCTGTCTTGCTTCAACTGGCGGCGAATCTTGTTGCGGCGTTCGGCGTGAGACATAGGAAAGGCTGGAGGCTGGAGGCTGGAGACTGTAGGTCAGAGGGAACAAGTCGCACCGGCTCTGTCGGTGGACTCCGTTGGCAGGTCCACAGTATCCGCAGCCGCGAACGGGCTGGCAAGCTCGGTAAAATCGGGGGGTAGTCTCGCCCCCGAAACTACGTCATCTTGAAGCCAGGGATGGCCCGCCGCTTATCCCCTCCGACCTCCAGTCTCCAGCCTTATCCTCCGCCCCATGTTCCGCGTCACCCGCGAAATCGACTTCTGCTACGGCCACCGCCTGCTCGAGTACGACGGCAAGTGCCGCCACCTCCACGGCCACAACGGCACGGCGGTGATCGCCATCGAAGGCGACCAGCTCGACCACCGTGGCATGCTGGTCGACTTCTCCGACATCAAGAGTGCGGTGAGCACCTGGATCGACGAGAATCTCGACCACCGGATGCTGCTGCGGCGGGACGACCCTGTTGTTCCCGTGCTGCAGGAAATGGGCGAGCCGCTCTACCTTCTCGACGAGAATCCGACGGCCGAGAACATCGCCAAGCTGATCTTCGACCAGTCGAAGAAGCTGAAGCTGCCCGTGCCAATCGTTGAAGTGCGGCTCTGGGAGACGCCGAAGTGCTTTGCGACGTACGCCGAGTAGCGGGACATCAACAAAGGATATTCGGTCGTCTACTTCGATCCCAAAGGGGACCAGCAGATATTCACGAA
>JANOIK010000269.1:0-3927 GCA_031407585.1 Planctomycetota bacterium
GGAAACGAAACCGAGCGCGTGGTAACTTCCTGCATGGTGGCGTTCCTGTGGGGAGAATTGGGTCGTAGACAACCAAATTCAAACCCATGAACGCCGCCTTCTTCAACTACTACGTCCACAACTTTCGGTTATATCTCCTCGCGGTGCATGGAGCGCAACAATAGCCGAGTAGTAGTTAAGTATTCTGCCATGGCAAGATCCCCTTTTGCGAATTGAAGGGCTGTGGATGCCATGAGCTTGGCAGAATATGACTGGCATTGAGTTCCGGCACTTCCCCATAGTGCGTGTGTGTCGCGAAGTGAAAAAGATTCACCATATAGGGTCGTGGGTACCAAACTGGTAGGATGTTGGGGCGGATTGGTACTGTTAGGGAAAGTGGTACGAGAACCGCTATGGCGGCTGACAAGAGAAACCAGCGCCGGGTCGTGCGAATCGCAAAATCGGCGGGCGAGGCGCATCTGAATCTACGCCAGAAATACGGCCTGACAGAAAACGAGTTTTTCGAGAGCGACATCAGGCGGGCGTACTTGGATGGGCTTCATGCCGCAGTTAGCGACCAAGTACTAGAATATCTTGAGCGTAAGCATGGCACCCAAGCACGTGTCGCATCCGTGTTAGGTGTCGACCGGTCCACCGTGAGCAAAATGAAGCAAAATCGTAGCGTGCCGGCTCGGTACGTGGGATTAGTACTTGCTAGTAACGGCTTTGCGATTGAGCGTGAACAAGCACAACGTTCGGGGCTTATTGCGGCCACGTACTACGTTCGCACTAGGGTTATGAGAGATGAGAGCTGTCATGAACCAATGAGTGAAGGGGAGTTCACAGAATTAGCTTGCGGTCAGCAAACGGACTGGTATGAGGCCTTCATCCTGGCCCTCGTGGAAGTGGAAGAGTTTGTACAGGAATAATACGATGAATAAGACTTCATTGGTTGAACATGAACACATCGTTGATCATGACGAGGTTCGCAAAATGCTGCGGGCCGTTCTTTCATCCGACCCATCGCGTTACTTGGGGTCGTGTGGCTCCGAATCTCAGCATGTGGAAGTCTCATCAGTTCTCACGCAAAAGGCGACAAAATATCAGGAGGTTCTCGAAGTCGCGGAGGCCTTGCATCGCCAAAGTCCCGACTGGGTTACGTTCTTTCGTGAGGTACTCGGCGCTGACGGTGCCGTCCGCAAGGCATTTCCAACTTTTGATGAGCTAACTGCTTTCGAGCAAAGTCCTCAATTTGGCAATATCCAAAAGCTCCTCGTTCGCCTGCGCGAGAAGCGTTGCAGCACCGACGACGAGACCGAACCGACCCGTGTCATCACGATCCGACTTCCTAAAAGCATGCACGAGTATTTGCGAACGGAGGCTCACGACTTGCGGACCAGCATGAACAAGTTGTGTATCTCGAAGCTGCTACAGGTCGTCGGTGAGGACATGATCCCACAGGAGCGGACCGAATCAGCCCGCGCATCTACATCTCAGAAGACGACGAAAAAAGAAGAGATTAAAAGGGTGGATTCGGCACATACACCATTGCGACGTGTGATGTCGATTCTTCGATTGCGCCCCAAGTGAAGGTCGGGGTTTCGACCTCACTTCGCGTGAACACCAGGGATAATATTCTGCCTCGCGGAATTCGTTCCAACTCCGTTCGAAGGGAGGGCGCGGCGGGTTTGAGGGGAAAGGGACATGCTCACGCGGACGAGAGCATGCCACCCAGCCTTGGACCAGGGGTTTTCTTCCACTGGCTACTGACGGGCGCCGCGTTGCGGCTGGATGTGGATGGCACCTGACCCTGGGTAGGACGCTGCGCGGCCAACCCAGGGGTGAATGATGGAACGCCGTCGGCGTATGCAAGGGCTGCCCGCGGGGGATTTCGGCCTCGGCGAGATGCCCGTTGATAGGGCGTCATGCGCTCGGCCGATTCAATCCTGGGCTCGAGCGCCCCAGCGTGAACGCTGGGGCGATGACCCGCTTCGCGGGGTGAAGGGTCGCGGCGACCCTTTGTCGCGCAGCGATTTTAGCCGCGGCATTCATGCCGGGGTATGCGGCGTCGCGCATTGGGTCGGCCGAGGGCGCGCGACGGCCATCGACCGGCGCGCATCCGAGGCCGAAATGGGCCGCGGATGGTTTCGGCCTCGGCGGGTCGCCGATTGATGGGGCGTCGCTCGCTCGGCCGATGCGTCGGAACGCGGAGCGTTCCCAGGGTACGCCGCGGCGCGGCGTACCCTGGGCTTTGTTGTGTAACGCCGTTGGCGTAGAGCGGACTGGCTCTCGACGCGGCGCGCTCTAGGTTCGCCGTCTTCGATACAGACTCCCAGCGGCGGTCGCCAGCATCATCAGCGTGACGGCGCTGGGTTCGGGCGTCATCGTGAACCACGTCTGTCCCCCATCGACGCTCATTTCGGTAAACACGTCGAAGAAGCTATCAATGTGATATTGACCGCCGGGAAGGGTTGCGAGGGTTGTCTGGCCCGTCGATGCGATTGTCGGGGATTCGCGAATCTTGAACGGCGACACGCCGTTGTACACGCCGTTGACGTCGAACGAGAGCATCTCCATGGCGAAGAGGCGCGGCTCGGATCCAAGCGGCGCCGTCCCCACGACATGGGCCGTGCCCGTGCCCGTGTGGGTTGTGAACGGATCATTTCCCCGCCGCAAATCGACGCTGTAAGTAAAGTTGAACGTCGAATCGATGAGCCAGCCGCTTGCGGTCAATACTGGCGGGCTCCCATTGAGGGGCGTGTAGTAGAAGGCGACTTCTTCGGTCGGCCGATCGTCGGCGTCGCCTGAGGTGGACCAACTTTTTATAAACGTGCCGTTCGCGTCATCGTCTGTGTAAGGATCCCCTGGGCGGGGAACCTGGTCATTGTTGGCGGCGCTGCCGTCAACGCCATCGAACTTGGCGTACCATGCGCCCTGAGCGGAGGCGGACCACGCCGCAAGGAGCGCCACTAGTGAGAGACGCAGTAGAGAAGTCATGAGCAGTCCTCCGGAAAAGAGTTGTGCGACGCCGCGGGACGCGGCCAAGCGCCGCAGCGCATGGCGCCCGCAGACGTGAGCCTCTCCACATTCCAGCGTGGACTCTATACCCGCGTCGATTGCGAGTAAAGGTTTTGGAGGATTGCTTGTGGGAGAAATGCGAAGTTAGTTTCGCGAGCCGATGCTGCCTGTCGTTCGTCGGCGAGCAACGACGTTCTTCATCAAACGGCGGATTTCGCGGAGAAAAAGCAGAAAACGAGTAGATAAAGGAGTGGAAGGGGGGCGGGAGGGTCGGTGCGAATCTTTGTCGCGCAGCGATTCTTGGCGCCGGCATGGATGCCCGGGGATGGGCCTTGCGTCGAGCGTTCTATCTCACGCGCCGGCGGCGGCGTAGGGCGAGTGCCGCTGAAGCGACCAGAACCACCGAGGCGGGCTCGGGCACTGGAACCCAGAGGATGGCGGAGAGATTGCTGCGCGCGTCGCCTACCGCTCCCGCGATCGTACCATCGGGGGCGATGTCATAGGCGTACGAAACTGCGTACGAGGCGTCGACGTACTGGTGCAGGTCGACAACGCTTCCGGCCGAGCTGTTCCACAGCAAGGCGTGGCTGGCGCCGCCGTTTGCGGCCCAATTTCCGAAACCCACTTGCTGCGAGCCGTAGACGGCATAGGCCTCGCTTAATGTGTACCCAGCCGGGTGGAGGTCGATGGCGCTCGTCGCCGTGCCGTTCCACAGGAGCGCGTGCGGCGTGGATCCGACGTTGGCGTAGCCGACCTGGCTATTGCCGGCAATGCCGCGCGCCGCCGAGGACGCATATCCTGCAGGATGCAAGTCGACGCCGCTGTCGGCCGTTCCATTCCACAGATACGCGTGCTCAGCATTTCCGGTGGGGGGGCCCGTGGCGGAACCGACTTGGAAGTTTCCCGAGACGTCGTGCGCTTGCGACGTGG
>JANOIK010000286.1:0-3713 GCA_031407585.1 Planctomycetota bacterium
GGCACCTCAAGTCCGGGTTGCACCTAGAGTTGGGGGGCTGCACCTAACTCAATTTGGTGAAAATGCCAGCCAAAACCACGCGCCCAGGGCGCTGGCGAGCCCGCAGTAAATCCCGAAGGCGTGGCGCCCGAGAAGAGCGCCCAGCGCTGCAGCGGGCGGAACGATGATGACGAAGGGCGTCGCCGCTCTGATGAGCCCCCACGCTGGACCGTCCTCAAACCAGCTGACGTAGGGGGTGAGGGCGCAAGCCAGCCAAAGTGTGATCCATGCAGTCGCCAGAAGGGGCCTCTTACTTCTTTGACGTTACTCGGCAAGTAGTTGAACTATTGCCGCTTCCAATCCCAGCACATGCGCAAGCGCGACGCGGACGCGGCCTGCTTTGTCGATCACATACAAACTAGGCCAGGAGTCCACGCCATACGATTTCGCAAGCGTGCCGTCGGCGTCGACGACGTTGAGGAACGGCTTGGGGTGCGCTGCCAAATACGCGTCGACTCGGTCGGCGCCTAGAGCGGAATGAACCGCCACGACCCGCAGCCCCTTCCCGCCGTATTTGTCCTGCAAATGCACCAACAGCGGCAACTGGTTGAGACACGGTTCACACCAAACTCCCCAGAAGTCGACCACCACAACTTGGCCGCGTAGTTTTTCGAGATCCACCGACGCACCGGGAGCCACCGCATCGTCGCTGCGAAGCGCAGGGGCGACGTTTCCCTCCAAATCGGCGACCAAGGCGCGCAGTTTCGCGTCCGCGACTCTCAATAGGCCGTCGGTTCCCTTGATCCACGGACCGCGCAAGGGCTCGTACGCCGGAAAGCTAGTCCAGGCGAGGTGAGCGAAAGTCCCAGCGAGCGATTCTTGTTGGGCCGTCGACAGCAGCGGACTACGCACTACGAGCCCTCGCAGTCGTCGCATCGACTGCAAAGGCGCCGCAGCATCGGCCGTGATCAGCCCGCCCACGTCGAGAACTTCCAGCGTGGGGTGCGTCGACAGTCGCGCGACCCCCGCGTCGGTCAACATGCAGTCGCGCCCAAGGTTGAGTTCGCGAAGCGACGGAATTTGGAGAATCCAGTCCACCGCGGCGTCATCCACGTAGCCGCTTTCGAAGGACAAACTTCGCAGAGCCGGGCTTTGCCCCAACGATTCTAGGTCGCGGGCCGCCCAGATCTCTCCGGTGATAGATAAAGTCTCGAGCACTGGGCAATGACCAAGCGGCGCATAAGACAGCCGTTCCGCGCCGCCCACGTTGATTGACAACTCCTTGAGCCGAGGCAACTGCGTCAGGATCGCGAGTTGATCGTCATCCACGCCGCGAACGTTAAGTCGCAAGGATTCCAGTTGCTCTAGGTCTGCCAGAAACTCCAATCCCGAAAGGCGGTCATCGCTCAATTGCAGTCGTTTAAGAGGCAGTCGTGCGAGCCACGACTTCAATTGCTCGCGATCAACATCGGGATCAATGCTGGACAATTCCAACCATGAGACGTCGTTGCGGCGGGCCATCTCGGCAAAGCTAGCGGCGTCGAGCTGCGACAACAGCGGCCATACGTTCAGCGCGGGCATCTGGCACAGCGCGCGAAACAATTGCGGCGGCGTATACCCCGTTTCAGACGTATTGATCGTCAGCCTTTCCAGTTGATCGAGGGCCGGCAAGCCGTCGGGAAAAGCGGCGGCAAGTTTCGCTTGGCCTTGAAGCACCAACGTTCGAAGGCTCCGCAGCCTGCTCATTGCGCGAGCCGTGCGCTCGTCGAATTGCCCGCCGGTCCAATTAATCCAAGCCAAGCCGTCCAGTTCGGCCAGTGCGTCCACGAACGCGTGATCGGCGTCGGGGAGAAAATAAAGGTTCATCCCTCGCAGCCGCGGCAAGTTTTTGAGACTTCGCAGCAGTTCGGTCGCGTCCGCGCCAAGGGCCACCGTGACAAACGCGAGGCGGGGATGGTCGCTAAGCACGCGCCACTGGGCGGCGTTCATCTTCGGATCGCAAAACAGATACTCCAGCCGCGGGCACGAGCGCAGCCAGGTCGCCAGCGAGTCGTTCGCTTGAGCCGATTCATCGCCAAAGGAGGTAAAGTGCCGAAGCGCCGGTAGCGCCGGTTGGCCGCGAAAGCCCTCGTCCGGAAGCCGGCAATCGCGAAGTTCGAGTAATTCCAGCGACGAGATTTCACAAATGCTGGCAAGCGTGGCGCGATCGAGCTCGCCGCCTGAGATTCGCAGTCCGTGAATGCCCCGGCGCGAAAGGTTGCGAATTGCATTCAGGCCAGGGGCAGAGTTTCCATGGATCTCCACCAGCACCCAGGCGTCGGCGGGGACCACTATTTCTCCCTCCGCGGGACCAATTACGCGATCGAGTCGACCCAGTTGCACAAGGCCGTTCGATTCCTCAGGACGATGGCAAATCAAAACGAGGCCGCACGACCGATCGCCAGGAAAATTCAGCGTCACGTCGGCGGCGCTGGATAGGCGCGATGTGAACACCAACAACACGCATGCAAGGAGCGCCGCGGACAAAGCTAAACGTTGACATGATTGAGAGAGACGCATCTGATGATCCTCGGGCTCATTGCTTCGTCGGAGCGCAGAGATGCCATAGTCCTCGCCGCTCTCGTGATGCCGACAACCGAGCGTTGCCAAAGACAAGGAAACTAGCCATTGCCTTCGCCGCACAGCACGTGCGGCGCCGGCATGGTTTCGGGAGAAGGGCGCGAATTCGGTAGTCGTTTAGCCCGCCGTGCGGCGCCGGCGCTTCAGCACCAACGCCATCAGGCCGAACGCGGCCAGCGTTCCGGCGGCGGGCTCGGGCAGCGGCGCGGCGAACAGCAGCAGCATCGGACGACTGGTCGCCGTTGCGAAGTTGCGCGAGTTGAACACGCCGGAGGCGCCGGCGCCTGCCGAGAGGCGAACGCTGGCCAAGACGCCTGCGGTGAGATCGGCTTCTAGTCCGGTGGAAAGCACGAGTGGAAACGTCGCCGTGCCTGAGGTTGCCCCCGTGAATGCCAGCGTCCCGAGCGGCTGATCGGCGCCCGACAGGAAGGACGGCAGCGTGTTCCAGTTCACGCCCGTCGCGCCTGGCGCCGCCGGCGTGCCGCTGCCTTCAACCCACGAGTCGTTTTGCAGCCACTGGGCGCTCACCGGTCCGGCGGCAGACGCATTGAAGATGGGATTGTTCGGCGAAGCCGCCGTGAGTCGCAGATGAGCAGTCATTAAGAACCAGTTGCTGACGCCATACTGCGCGTCGTAGGCCGCCTTCGCGGCTGCAAGATCGAACCGGAGCAGCGTCTGTAACTCACCTTGGGGCAATCCGGGCGCCGAAACCCCTTGACCTCCGCCCCCGCCGAAATTCCCCGTCGGATTCGCGGAGGTGACAAAGGCATCGGCCGACGCGGTCACGTCTACGATGAGCGCCTGGGAAACTCGGCACAGGGAAACGGCAATGACCAACGACGCGATAAGAACTCCACGATGCACGCTCATGAGACTTTCCATTAAGTTGAGATTAGAAGGCGCCGATCTGCGAATTCACTGATGCAGGTGTGAGTATAACGAGTCGATTTTAACTTTGCATGAATAGGGCAGAAATCCCTTGTACGCGGGGGCGACTTGGGGCAGCGTGTACCCGCTTCGTCCCCCCTCCCCGACCCTCCCCGCCGAGGGGAGGGAGCCGGAAAGTCAGAGTTATGGGCGCTCGGGGGCCGGGTGGGCTCCCTGTACCCGCTTCG
>JANOIK010000292.1:0-1560 GCA_031407585.1 Planctomycetota bacterium
CAGTCGGCGGCGATGAATCGCTCGCGTAGGGCCTTGAGTTGGAGCGGGCCGAACTCCGCGGCCGTGGTCCGACCATACAGCTCGCGCAGCGGCGTGAGCACGGGCGGGAGGCGGTGGTATTCGCTCGCCGGACCGGTCCCGTGGTAGCCCTTCACGAACCGCAGATAGTCGGCCGCCAGCTCGACGATGGCGTAGTCGCGGGCCGGAGCGCCGTAGCTGCCGGATCGACCGCTCGCCAACCACTCAGCAATCAGCCGATCATATTCGAGCTTGCTGGCTTTGGTCCCGTGCGGGCCTAGTGCGGACTTCCCGAACGTCTAGCGCCCTCTTCGCGAGCTAGGTAAGTTAGGCACTTCCTTTCAGGGAGGGAGTGCGATGGAAGCCTATTCGAAGGAATTCCGGCGCGATGTCCTGCGGGCGTGCGACGCCGGCGGCGGCACGCGCGAAGTGGCGCTCAAGTTCGATGTGTCCGAATCGTGGGTGCGACGGATCAAGCAGGAGCGTCGCGAACAGGGCAAGGTGGCGCCCAAGACCACACGGACGCGGCGCAAGGCGTGGGAGCCGTACGCCGACTGGATCCTGGCGCAGCTCGATCGTCGGCCAGACATGTACCTCCGCGAGCTTCAGGCGGCCGCGCTGGAAGAGTTGGGCTGGCAAGTGTCCGACGTCACGCTGAGCCGGGCCTGCCGCGCGCTGCGCCGCACGCGAAAAAAAAGACGCTGATCGCGGCCGAGCAGGATCGTCCCGACGTGGCCGAGGCGCGACGACAGTGGGCGGCCGCGCAGCTGGAAATCGATCCGGACCGCGTCGTCTTCATCGACGAGACATGGGCCAAGACCAACATGACGCGCTGCTACGGCCGCAGCCCGCGGGGCGCCAGGCTGCGGGCCAAGACGCCCTACGGTCGTTGGGAGACGACGACCTTCCTGGGCGCGATGCGTGCGACGGGCTTCGTAGCGCCGTTGTGCGTCGAGGGGGCGATCAACGGCCAACTCTTCGAGGCGTGGGTCGAGCAGCACCTCGTGAAGACGCTCCGCGCCGGCGACGTGGTCGTCATGGACAACCTGTCGAGCCACAAGTCGCGCCGCGTACTGGACGCCATCGAAGGGGTCGGCGCGGAAGTGCGCTACCTGCCGCCGTACTCGCCTGATCTCAATCCGATCGAACTGGCCTTCAGCAAGTTCAAGAAGCTTCTCCGCGATGGCGCGGAGCGCACCACCGACAAGCTCTGGCAACTCTGCGGAAGCGTCCTCGATCTCTTTACGGAAGCGGAGTGCCGAAACTATCTTCGACACTGCGGGTACCGCTACAAGTAAAAGACGAACGCACTAGCCCCTCCCTTCCAGGGAGGGGGATCGGAGCTAAGCCGCCTTCTTCTTTTCCGTTGCCGGTTGGCCTTCCGTTGTGACGGCGGCCTTGAGCGCTTGGACCTGCTCAACAATCGGCAGAGCAGGCGTCTTGGTCAGCGGCGCTACCGGGGCTCCATTGACGCACGCGGCGCACTCGGGGAACGCAAAGCAGCAGAGCACGTTCATGAACCGGGCGCTCGCGACGTGCGGC
>JANOIK010000335.1:0-2085 GCA_031407585.1 Planctomycetota bacterium
CTCGCCTGTCGCCGCATGGCCAGGGCGCGAAAGAACCATCGGAGGTACGGGCAAAGACGGCGAGCCTCCCAGAACGACCGACGGACTTCGCGCGGCTGCCGGCGCCGAAACGGAAGCCGCTGCCGACGCTTCTATCGACGATATGCGTTCCCGGCGAGTAATCAGCGTCTCCAGGATCGATCGGGTGTGCCGGGTCAGCACCGTCTCCATCCGTCTTTCCACCGCCGAAGAGGAATCACTTGGAACACGGGTAGGCGCGGTCGCCAGCGGGCCCAACGGAGGCGTCCCGTTGCTCGGGGATGCCGCGCCTACGATCGACATCGACAACGGAAAATTCAAACGAGGAGACAGATGCCAGGAATGGTGCGTTTCTATTCGCCTAAGCAGCACCCAAGAAGGGCGACGCAACCAGACCGTTTCCGGTCCCGGATCGTGCGGGTTCGGCGCCCTCGTCGCCACCAGTGTCAGCCGGAGGTTACGCAAAGAGCGCACGTCCGAGCCCAGCGGACGCAGCGGCCGGATCACGCCCGGCCCTGCGGCTATTGCATCCGTGATCGTCATGGTTGGTTTCCGTTTACGCGCTCGTTGATCTCCGAGATCTCGGTGACCCAGCGCCTGCGCTCCTTGTGTTCAAGGTTCATGATCGCGTCGTGAGGCCAATGAAAGTGATAGGCAATGAAGGCTACCTCCCTGTAGGCCTGCGGCAGGGGGTAGCCAATCACCCCCCCGCGGGGGGGGCCTCCGTTTGGAACGTGTGCTGGCAATGGGGGCAAGTCACCGGGGGCGCGGATTCCTCCATCCGGTTGAGCGAGTTGTAGAGAGTCTGCAGATACGCGACATCGACGGCGTAAAGGCTCTCGATCACCTTCGGATTGATGGCACTCAAGCTCCCGAGGCGTGTGATCACGCGCGACAGCAGAATGACGATCAGGTAGGCCGAATTCTTGATGACCCGCGACTCTGCCAGCGGCAGAATTTCGTCCGCCGCCGTCGCCCGGCGCATGACGCCCTCGCGATGCAGGGTGCCTTCGGCGTCGGCGTAGCCACAGGGCAGGACAAATTCGACTTCGGTTTGGAACATGTTGGATCTCCTCAGGCGCGCCGAATTCCCTCGTGGACGAGCTCGAGCGTCTCGATGGCCACGTCGTTGCCCTCGGCCGTCAGACTGGGGCCCACCCATTTCGCAGGCCACGCCTGCTCGAAGTTCCAGCGTGCAACCTCCTGATCGGCACGATCCATCAGGATGACCGAGCCGCTCTTGCGCTCGATTTGGCCGTCGATGCACCTGCGGTGCAGGTCGTAGAGATCGGTGTTGTCCGTCACGCCGCGTTTCAGCACGATGTTGCTGAACTTCGTATTGCCCGGCAGCTTCCGGGTCGCCCCGCCACCCTCGCGGTGCTCGACCACGTCGATGGACGAATCCAACCCGCTGCACTCGTGGAAGGCGGCAACCTGAATGCCGGCAATTTCAACCCGAAAATTGAAGTTGAGATATGGATCTTGTCGCTGTCCCGTATTGGCCATCTTGGACTCCTATTCAGTTCTCGACGACTTCAGCGCCACCGTCCCACAGCCCGATGCGCACGATGATGAATTCCGCAGGACGGACCGGCGCGACGCGGATCTCGATGTGCAGCCGCCCCAGCGCGGTCTCGGACGGCGGATTCAGGCCCTCATCGATCCGGACCGAATAGGCCTGCTCACGGGTCTTCCCCGCGAGGCCCCCGTCCTTCCAGACACCTTCCAGAAAATCACTGATCGTGCGTTTCAGGCTCTGCCACAGCGGACGATCGTTGGGCTTGAAGACGGCCCACCGGATCCCCTCCTGGATTGACTCCTCGATGAACAGCATCAGGCGCCGAACGTTCACGTACGTCCAGTCAGTCTCTACCTTCGGCGCTGTTGTGCGCGCGCCCCAGACAATGACCCTGCCGTCGCCAGGGAAGATTCGAAGCGCGTTCACGCCCTCAAGGTTGATCAGGCCCTGGGGCAGAATTCGCCGGCTGCGTGCATGCCGAATTCGAGGACAAAGTCCGCTCGGCGAAGGTGTGGGGCAGCGGCGCATTCGACGGTCAAACCGTCGGC
>JANOIK010000345.1:0-8257 GCA_031407585.1 Planctomycetota bacterium
TGTACCTGGGCAACGTCGTCGCCATGATGTTCCTGGTTGTGATGTTCGTCATGATCAAGTTCATCCCTTCGTTTCAAGCCATCTATCAAGACTTCGATCTCGAGCTGCCGCTCATGACGGTGTACGTGATCAATGCGTCCAACGCCTTTACTCAGGCATTCGGAGGGGTGACGGCGATTCTCATAGTTCTGGGCGTCCTTGCCGCGATGGTGATCGCTGTTCTTTACCTGTGCGATATTCCTGTGCTGCAGCCGCTCACCGACCGACTCATGGCGGCGCGCCACCGCGCCCAGGCGATGCGGCTGCTTGCCGCGGGGTTTGACCACTTACAGCCGATCGACCAGACGCTGTGGCGACTGACATCGGGCTGGGCGCCGTATCCCAGCGGGTGGATACGGCGCAAACTGAGTCGCGCTCGGATTCGCATCTCGGCTGGCGACCAGTGGCAGGAATCGCTCCAGCGATCATCGCTCATTTCCGCGTCCGACGCCGCCGTGCTCCGCTCGGCACAGCTTGCGGGCAACCTGCCGTGGGCCCTCCGCATGCTGGCGCAGCGCAAGATGCAACGGTCGTCATTCCGTTGGGCGGTCGTTCAACATGTCGTTTTCGTGGGAATGGTGCTGGTCATAGGGATGTTCGTGGCCGTATTCGCCGTGGGCATGATGATTCCGTTGGCCGATTTGGTATGGAATCTATCCGGATAGAATAGGCGCCAGGGGCAAAACTCGTATGAATTTTTCATTCCGCCGACGCGAGGCATTTTCGCTCCTGGAGCTCACGGTCGTCGCTGCGCTCTTGGCGGTGCTGCTGTCGATCATCACGCAGACGCTCGGGGCCCTCGAGCGCAACATGCGACGCACAGATGACCGAGCTCGGGCGGTGCGTTGCGTGGAAAATCTCATGGAGCAATTCACGCTGGGAGCGTGGGACGATATCAACGACCGTGGAATTCGTGAGCTCGTCCTGCCGGAGGAACTCCAGCAACGCTGGCCGCGCGCAAAACTTACGGGCGAAGTCGTCGCCGAGTCCGAGCCGGTCGCCGGAAAACGCGTGACCCTGCGGCTGGATCGCGGGACCGCGGCGCGGAATCGCGCCGTGACCCTGACAGCTTGGGTTTACCAGGCGCCGGAGGCCGAGTGATGAGCCGTAACACGGGAAACCCACATCGTCGCGGCGTCACTCTCATTGAGCTCGTCGCGGTCATGGTCGCAGGATCGGTGCTCATGGGCGTGACGATCTCGGCGCTGGTTTCGATTCAACGCGCCGACCGCCGGCTCGCCGGCCTTGGCGGCGAACGCCGGGCCATCGAGCGCCTCACCGAACAACTCCGCCTCGACGTCCATGCGGCGCAGCGAATGACCTGGGATCAAGACGCCGAACGCCTCTCCCTCACGATGCCAACCGGCGACTTGACGACGTACGAACGCCAATCGGGTCGCTGGGAGCGGCGCGTCAGCGAGGGGCCCGATCAGCAGTCGAAGCTGGCCGGAGCGTATCGCGATCCCGCCGGCGTTGTCTTCGAAATGGCTCCCGCCGCCGCCGATGCGGGTTCGTTGATTCGAATCACGTGGAAATCGACGGCACGATGGCACGATCCACGGCGAACGGCGCCCCCGCAAGATGAGATCGTCGCAACCTTGGGCCGCGATCTCTCCCTCCTGCACCACTAGAACCACCAATGGCCGCCCCGCACGTCCACCAACGCCGTCCATTCATTGCTTCCCACAGAAGCCTGCGCCGGGGCTTCGGCATCATCCCCGTGATCACCCTGTTCGCGATCGCCGTCACGATCTGCGCGATCTGGACCAAAGCGAGCCTGAGCCAGCATCGCGACCAACTCTTGAGAGAGGATCGCGTGCAAGCGAGCTGGCTGGCGGACGCGGGCGTGCGACGCGGCGCCGCTCGCTTGGCATCCAACGCCGAGTTCGTTGGCGAAACCTGGGAAGTTCCCGGCGACCAATTCGGACGGCGCTTTTCGGCGGCGGTCGTCATCCGCATCGAGCCGATCGAAGTATCACCCGGCGCGGTTCGCATCGTCGCCCGCGCGAGTTATCCGAAGGATCGTCCTCGCGTCACCGTATCTAAATCTGTCGTCTTCACGCCTTCGTTATCGGAGTCGCCGTTATGATCGCTTCACGCCGCCGTGCATTTACCTTGGTCGAGCTGTTGGTCGTCATCGCGATCATTGGCGTGTTGGTTGCGCTGTTGCTCCCTGCCATCCAGGCGGCGCGAGAGGCGGCGCGCCGGTCGAGTTGCCTGAATTCAATGCGGCAGATCGTGGTGGCGCTGCACCACCACGAGTTCGCGCAGGAGCACTTTCCCGCGGGCGTCGTCAACAGCACGGGACCGGTGCGAAACCTGCCCGAGGGAAACCACATGAGCTGGATCGCCCAGATCTTGCCGGAGCTGGACGAGCCCGCCCGCTATCGGCAGATCGACCTCTCGCGCGGCGCTTACGACAAGCAAAACAACCGCATGCGCCAAACCATCGTTGGTCTGTTGATTTGCCCCAGTTACTCTGGTCCCGACGCCCCGGTGTCGTGCTACGCGGGAGTGCACCATCACCGCGAGCAGCCGATCGACGCCGACAATCGCGGCATGATGTTTTTGAACAGCCAGATGACGTTCGACGACATTCGCGACGGCGCCGCGTACACGTTGCTGGTCGGCGAGAAGCTTCCCAGCGGAGCGTCGGACTTGGGCTGGATGTCCGGCACGCCAGCGACGCTCCGCAACACGGGCACGCCTATCAATGCAGGGTCGCAGAGTCCCGGCAGCAGTTCTCGATACAGCTGGGGAGATTCGCCCGAATGGTATGGCCCCACCGACGAAGAGCAGGCCGCGATGCATCAGGCGGCGATGGATCAGATGGCTCTCGAGGAGTGGGGTCCCGAGGGAGCGCCTGACGCAGATGGCGACTCGGCGGATGGCGACGTCGCCGCGACGCCCGACGACGGCGCAGACGCGGACCCTGACGTCGATGCGGGCGGCAACAGCAGCGAAGACACCGATGCAGAGGGTTCGACTTTCGATGGTGACAAACAACTCGCCCCGCCGTACATCGCCAAAGGCGGCGACCCCGCCAACCCGCTCGACGTCGGCGGCTTTGCCAGCCACCACACCTCGGGCGCCGTTTTCGCGTTCGCCGATGGTTCGGTGAGAGTTCTCAGTGATGCAATTTCAAAACGCGCGTTCCAAGCCTTCGGCTGTCGCAACGACGGCCGAGTCGTCGACGAGAACCTCTATTAATCCATGCAAGACGACTCGACGCCATCCGCCGCGCGGTCGAACAGCCGCGGCGGAGCAACCGGCACGGTCCATCGCTCGTTTCCGCTGCTGGTGCTGCTGCAGTTGGCGACATGCTGGGCGGCGCTGATCGCGTGCGTGGATGGCCCGGCACTGGGTCAACACATCGACATGGAAAGATGGTCCGGCGCCGCGTGGGCAGCGATTGTCGGAGCGATCTTGGTCGGGGCGGTGCTCGGGTTAATTGCGGGATTGAGCCACATCGGAAAAAAACGCGGCGCGATCACCGGGCTCGTCCTCGGCGCCGTGGCGGGGCTGACCATTCTTTGCGTGTACATGGCCCCCGCGCCCATCGAGCGCATCGTGGCCGCAGCGGCTCTGGTCGTGCTCTCCACCGTGATCGTCCGCGTGCGGGCGGCGTAGTGTGCACGACCACCTGGGGGCCCCTGTCAGGAACTCGACGAAACCTCGCTGCCCACGAATCGTTAGCGGCCTGTCGCGGCGCTGAACCCCGGCCTGCCGAAAACCCGCGAAATCCTGGGCAATTTCAGCCCGCTCGCCCCGCCATCGCTGCGGCCTCCTTTCCCGCGACGGCGCCCTGGCATTCACGTTGGGCGGGCCGCACGGGCTTGGTATGATGTGCAGTTCGCCCATGACGTGAACCGCAGTCGCGCCCCCGTGCGGGCAGACGAATCTCGCGAGAGTTAGGCCCCGATGATGAGTGGACTTCGACGGCCACGCATTTGGCTCGGCAGCTTTCTGGCCGCGCTCCTCGGGCTCGCTGCCGTGTCGGTGACGCAGCTTCAGGGCGACGCCGTCGAACCCGCGACCGGCGCCCCAGCCGCACTCGCCGCGCCCGCAACGTCCAACGGCCAGCCCAGTTCCTTGCCGCTGCCCAGCTCGCTGCCGCTGGCCGACTACGAACGCGTCCTGTTCGAGTTCCTCAACGCCCGCGAGTACCGCGCGCTCGCGTGGCGTGTCGACAAGGGCGTCCGCGACACGGGCCCCTTCATCGACGGCAAGTACCACGGCACGCACCCTGCGGTGCGCATCTACTACTCGCCCGAGATCATCGCGTGGCTCGTCGATGGCAAGCGCACGCCGATCCCCGACGGCGCGGTGATCATCAAGGAGCAGTTTCAGCCCCCCGCCGCGCGTTACGACGGCCTCGACGACGACCAACTGTGGGAACGCCTTTCGAGCTGGACCGTCATGATCAAGGACGCCGCCGGCTCGCACGACGGCTGGTTCTGGAGCAACCCGGCCAAGGGCCAGACGGTCGTCGACAACCACGAGTACCCGTTCCCCGATGCGATGTCCGGCTTCGGCATCTACTGCGTGCGCTGCCACGGCTCGGCCAAGACGACCGGCGCGACCAACGAGTACACCTTCGCCTCGCTGCGCAACATCGCCGGCTTCCCCGGCGAGCCGCTCGTGTTTCAGGACGATGGCTCGTGGCGCGACCAAGATCTCGAAGAGCCGGATCAACCCGACGGCCCCGATGGCGCGGAGGATCCGATAGTCTCCACCGCTCCGCTTCCGAATGTGGACGACTCGCACCCGCGCTGCACGGCCGGCGCCAATCCGACGCTGTGCACGCCGCTGCTCAATCAGGAGTTCCTGGACCTGTTCCCGACGATCGGCGCGCGTGCGCGGGACGACGTGCAGCGTCTGCCGCCCGTCACGCACGATTGGGTCGTGCGGCGATCCCCTGCCGAGCAAGCGGGCCAGCCGTTCGTCACGTCGAACCAGTGCATGAGCTGCCATGCCGGGCTCATCGGGCCGGCCGAGTCCACGATGTTCGTGCCCACGACCGACGAGCCCGACTACGGCGAGCCTGGCGTGCACCTCTCGCCCTACGGCGAATGGCGGTGGACGCCGATGGGCCTCGCGGGTCGCGACCCCATCTTCTTCGCGCAGCTTGAAAGCGAAATCGAACTCATCCGCGAGGATTTTCCGGACGACCCCAAGCAAGCCGAGCAGGTTGGCAAAGAGCTGGTCGCCGCCTGCCTGCAGTGCCACGGCGCGATGGGCAAACGCCAGTTCGTGCTCGACCACGGCACAGGCGCCGGCCTGTTCGGCGTCGAGCATGTGATGCGTGAGTCGACCGACCCCCACGCCACCGGCGCCAAGGATTGGCGCTACGGCGCCTTGGCCCGCGATGGTATTAGCTGCACCGTCTGCCACCAGATGGAGCCCCGCGAGCAACCCGCGGACGACGAGCGTCACTACCTGGAGTTCTTCCTCGAGACTTCGATCACGGGGAACTTCAACGTCGGCGCCGTTAACGAGCTTCACGGTCCGTTCGAGGACAAAGAGATCGCCCCGTATGCCATGGAGCATGCGATGGGCTTCAAGCCAAAGTTCAACCCCTACGTAAAGTCGTCGCAACTCTGCGGCACGTGCCACGTGGTCAACTTGCCGATCCTCGATAGGCCCGAGGCGCCCGGCGAGGGCCACGACGAGCTGATCGCCGCGGAGCAGAACCCCGCGTTCAAGGGCTTCCACCACCATGTCGAGCAGGCGACCTATCTGGAGTGGCTCAACAGCGAGTTCGAGAACGAGTTGAATCCGGACAATCCCAACGCGAAGACGTGCCAAGACTGCCACATGTCGCGCGACTATCACAACGACGAGCTCGACGTGCATCTCGACAAGATCGACACGCGCATGGCGGCCATCCAGGACAACACGTATCCCGAGGCCGAGAGCGTCGCTTCGCGCGAAGAGCTCGAGATTCGTCGCCGTCCGCAGGGCTACTCGCGGCACAACTTCCGCGGGCTCAACATCTTCCTGCTGGAGATGTTCAACCAGTTCGACGACATCCTCGGCGTGCGGAAGTTCGATTTCATGACGGGGTCGACGCAGGACATCCCGCACGCGAAGGCGGACTTCGTTCGCCAGGCGCGTAACGATGTCGCGACCGTCGCGGTCGACGCCCATATGGATAAGGACGGCACGCTCGTCGCGTCGGTCGACGTGCATAACAAGACGGGCCACCGCTTTCCTACTGGCGTCGGTTTCCGCCGCGCGTTTCTGGAGCTCGTCGTCACCGAAGCTCCAGCCGAAGGCGCCGCCGAGCCGCGCGTCGTCTGGACGTCGGGTCGCACCAATTCGCTCGGCGTGCTCATCGACGAGGAGGGCGCTCCCCTGCCCTGCGAGTTCTTCAACGACGACCCGAAGGCCGGCAAGCAGGCGTTCCAGCCGCACCACGAGGTCATCACCTCGCCGGGGCAGGTGCAGATTTACGAGACGCTGCTGTGGAGCACCGAGCACCGTTTCACCACGAGCTTCGTGCACGGCACGGAGGTCGTGAAGGACAATCGCCTGCTCCCGCGCGGCTGGAAGAAGGAAGGCCCAGGAGCCGCGCTCAACGGCGAGTTCCTCCGCGCCACGCACCCGTGCGAGTCGTCGCTGAAGGATCCGCGCTACGTCGATGGCAGCGGCTCGGACGAAGTGACCTACCGCGTCGAGTTGCCCGCGGGCGTCGACCCGCGGCGGCTGACGGTCACGGCCACGCTCAACTACCAGGCCATTCCGCCGTACTTTCTCCGCAGCCTGTTCACCACGGCGCCCAACGGCCCCGCCACCCAAAGGCTGCACTACCTGTGCAGTAATATGGACTTGCGCGGCACGCCCATCGAGAACTGGAAGCTGCCGGTGGTCTCGGCCACGGCGCCCGTCCGGCCGTAAACCATCGAGCCGTAAATCCGCAGTAATTCGCTGCCCTTGCGCGCTCTCGGCTCCTATGATGGAGGACTGCCCGCACTGTGCAGTGTAAGCCATTCCCGTAGCGACGACTTTTCTTGCATGAGCGTTCCGTCGGCCGCCACCGTGCTGGTGAACCTGCAGCCCGATGCTGCGCAGTTCCTGGCGGACGTCGTCGCCGGCTTGAGCGCGTCGCCCAAGACGCTGCCGTGCATGTACTTCTACGACGAGCGCGGGTCGAAGCTCTTCGATGACATTTGCGGCCTCGACGAGTACTACCTCACCCGGGCCGAAGACGAAATCATCAAGCGTCACGCCCAGGAGATGGCCGACCAGATTGGCCCCGGCGTCATGCTCGTCGAGTACGGCAGCGGCAGCAGCACCAAGACGCGGGCGCTGCTCGATCGACTGGCCGAGCCCGTGGCGTACGTGCCGGTCGACATTTCTCGCGAGCATCTGCGACAGACGGCGACGCGGCTCTCCGCCGCTTACCCGCACATCGAGATGCTGCCGGTGTGCGCCGACTTCACCGAGCCGTTCGCCCTGCCCACCGCGCGGTGCAAGCCCACGCACAGCGCCGTGTTCTTCCCCGGATCGACGATCGGCAACTTCCAGCCGCAGGAGGCGCGCGCGATGCTCGTGCATCTTGCAGCCATGTGCGGCACGGGCGGCGGACTGTTGATCGGCATCGACCTGCAGAAGGACGTCCGCACGATCGAAGCGGCCTACAACGACGCCCGCGGCGTCACCGCCGAGTTCAATCGCAACCTGCTGCGGCGGATCAACCGCGAACTCGACGGCGACTTCGACGTTCCCGCGTTCCGCCACCGCGCCGTGTACGATCCGCGGCTGGGCCGGGTCGAGCTGTCGCTCGTCAGCGATCGGCCGCAAACCGTGACCGTCGGCGAGCACGCGTTCGACTTCGCGGCCGACGAGCCTATCCTCACCGAGTACTCGCACAAGTACACTGTCGAGGGCTTCGCGGGCATGGCCGCCGAAGCGGGCCTCACGTTGCGACGCACGTGGACCGACGCCCGAGGGCAGTTTGCCGTGCTGCACTTCGCACTGCTCGCGTAGGACGCTTGCCATGATCGAACTCGAAGGCGTCGCGAAACGCTTCGGCGACCATGCCGCGGTCGATGGAGTCGACCTCGACTGCGACACCGGCAAGACGCAGGTCCTCATCGGCCCCAGCGGGTGCGGCAAGAGCACGCTGCTACGGATGATGGTGGGGCTCGTGACGCCTGACGCGGGGACGGTGCGTTTCGACGGCGAACCGCTGAGCGCCGACACGCTCGCCAAG
>JANOIK010000361.1:0-2766 GCA_031407585.1 Planctomycetota bacterium
GGAGCGAATTGAGCTCCGGCAGTGGCGGCGACGCTAAGCGTCGCCATGAGGGCGGTCGCCGCGAGCAGTCGCGGACCGCGTAGCGTGATGACAGGCATGTCCCACAATCTCCTTGTGCAGGTAAGTTCCCCTCACCATCCGGCTGCGCATCGCATCGGGCTCTGGGTCTTGAGCACGCACGACGGGCGCGGCAGGCGAAAGCCGCGCGGGATGGAGTATCGCTTTCTGGCGGAGGCGCATTCGCCCCTAAGACCCCATCGACCCGCACAGGCGGTGCAGTTCGACCCAGGGGAGCAAGCGGCGTAGATGTTTTCACGCGTGCAAGCAGTGCGACCCGCACAATCGTGCGCGTCGAGCGCCCGTGGAAGTCCGCAAGCCGCAAAGTTTGCGCAGACGGCACGGGGCGTCGGGGAAGAGGGGGCGCGAACGGCGAGAGCGCACGCCCCCCTAATAAACCTTCCGGCTCCCTCCCTCTTGAGGGGAGGGTTGGGGAGGGGTTGAAGTGGGTACACGCTGAGCACGAATGCGGCGCAATGGGATGCGCGGCGAGCTCAAAGTCACGCGAGTACCCGCCGCATCCCCCCCTCCCTAGCCCTCCCCGCCGAGGGGAGGGAGCCGGAAGGAATTTGGGGGATTAGGCCGCGGCGCGGGCGGGCAGCTTACCCGCGTAGAGTGCTAGCACTTCTTCCGAAAGGGCGCGGTAATCGTCAGCCCCCGCGCTCGTGGCGGCGTAGCGAAAGATCGATTGTTCGAAGCTGGGCGCCTCGGCCAGGCGGATGTTGCGGCGAATGCGCGCCTCGAACAGATGCACGTCTTGCCACGCTTGCTGGCGCCCCGCGGAATCGCCGAAGAATGCCTGCACGTCGGCGCTCACTTCCGCAGCCAGGCGCGTGCCCGACTCGAACAAGCAGAGCACGACGCCCGCGAGGCGCAGCCGATCGTTGAGCCGGCGGCGCACAAGATCGATGGTTTGCAACAGTTTGCTCAGGCCGTGCAGGGCGAGGTAGTGCGGCTGCAGCGGCAGCAGCACGTCGTCGACTGCGGCCAGGGCGTTGATCGTGAGAATGCCGAGCGACGGCGGGCAGTCGATGAGCACCATGTCGAACTCGCCGCCCTCCGGGGTGCGGGTGCCCTCGGCCAGCGCGTCGCGGAGGATGAGCTCGCGCCCTACGACGCCGGCCAGCTCGACTTCGGCCGCGGCCAGGTCGATGTGCGACGGGGCCACCCACAGGTTCGGCTCGGCCTGCTGCCACACGTCGGCCAGCTTACGGCTGCCGGTGAGCACTTCGTAGATATTGGGCACTTCGCGGTGCGGGCCGAGGCCGAGGTGCAGCGACGCGTGGGCCTGCGGATCGAGATCGACCAGGCCGACGCGCACGCCCGCGGCGGCGAGTGCGGCGCTCAGGTTGACCGCCGTCGTCGTTTTACCGACGCCGCCCTTTTGATTGATGATGGCAATGGAGCGCATGGGGCGAAGCCGGGGGTCAGGAACTAGGGGATTTGGGTGGCATGCCGTCGTCTTCGTCGGCATGTCTGGGCCGCTGCCCTACGTTTGCGGACATGCCCACGCGGACGAGGGCATGCCACCCGGAGGGCCGCGGAGTATAGAAGCGCGGCGCCGCGGGCTCCAGGGCGTTCTCGCCGTGATGCTAGCGTCTTGATCGGGGGTGGCACGCTCAAGGTCCTCCGCAGGGCGTGGTGGAATCTCTGAAGGTTTAGCACTTCCACCACGCCCTGCGCGGACTTGGGCGTGCCGCCCAGAATTACTTAGCAGGCGGCGTCAGGGCGGCGACGTCTTTTTTGCCGAGATAGTCGACCAGCACCCGCCCCAGAGAGGGGCACGGCAGGACGTGAAGCGTGACCTTCTCGTAGTTCTCGTCACGCGGCACGATGAGGATCTTGGCAAGCGTTTTGAAGTCGCTGCTGAACACCACGTCGAGCCGCTGGTCGCCCTTGGTGAACCGCAGGGCGTAATTCCACCCTCGGTCGTCGCTGGGGAATTCCTCACGGCGCCCGGCCCAATCGAAGTTGGCGTCGTACGTCAGCGCATGCCTGAGATGAACCAGGCCCGGCTTGCCCGTGAGGTCGTAGGCGCGGCTTACCGCACGTTTCGCGACCACATCATCGGCGCCGTCGTCGGGATAGTCGACCAGCTCCAACAGCTCGACTTTCTCGCTGCCGACGATCAGCGCCGCGTCGTCAGCGCCCCAAAACTGAGCCGTCCGTCGCGATTGCGAGAAGTTGTACCACCACGCCCCGCCGGCCATCGTAAAGCCGATGGCAAACGTCGCGAGCACCAGAATCTTGCCGGAGACTTGCATGGATAGGTCAATGTCCAACATTTAGCCCCGCCGCTCGCGGCGGGCTGCATTGCCGGAAACGCGCGGAGCAAGCTCCGCGGCGAAATGTCGATGGGCGAGGGGTCCGCCGAGGCTTTTGGCGCGTCTGCTTGCCAAGTATACTGGCGGCTTCCCGACGGTGACACGGCCCCACACCTCCCCCACTTTTGCGACGCGACCATGGCGGACTCGTTCGATCCTTACCGCGAAGCGCTCGTCATGGAAACCGAGACCGAGTGGCCCGAGGAGCTGGCCGCGGTCGATCGCCCCGCGCGGGCGCGCATTTCGCTGGCGCTGCACAGCGCGCCGGACCAGGCCGAGCATCTGGAATACGTCCGCACGCACACGGGCTTCTGCCGGCGGATTGTGGTGACGCCCGGCGACGTCGAGCGCGTGGGCGCCTAACGCAACGGGAGCGAAGCGTGGC
>JANOIK010000369.1:0-6346 GCA_031407585.1 Planctomycetota bacterium
CCCTCCCCAATGCCGTTCGGCACGGGTCTTGATCGGCGTCATGTGTCGTGCTGGCGTGGCTGGGTTGTGGGAGTGGGCGGCGTCTGGCTGGCATGGGACGGCCTCGCGTCGGGGGAGGAGCGGCGCAGCGTGAGCCGCCACGGCCGCCGAGCGTAGGGCGGGTGGGAGCGTCAGGCGTCGAGTTTTTTCAAGCTTGCCAGATGGGCGTCGAATTCGGCGTCGCTGACCCAGCCGGCCAGATAGAACTGGATTGTCTCGAACGTCCGCTTCGTAGGCTTGCGCTGGGTGTGCAGCGTGACGAGCAGGCTGACGATCAACGCCGCGTACATCTGCAGCGTGACGCCGTTGGCGCGGTGCGAGACCAGATGCCTCGCTCCCAGCACGCACTTGAGCCAGCGGAAGAACAGCTCCACGCTCCAGCGATGCCGATAGGCGAGCGCCACGAGATCGGCGGACAGGTCGAGCCGGTCGGTGACCAGCCACAGCTCGCTGGCGCCTTGCCGATCCTGCATCTGGACGACGACGAGCCGCAGAGGCCGCTCGGGGAATTGGTTCTTATGATGTGCGGTCCCGAGCCGAGACAGGACGGCGTCGCGGACGACGCCCGCCTGACGGGCGACTTCGTCGAGCGGCCGTTCCTCCTGAACGACGAAGGCGACGTTGTTCTTCACTCGGGCGACCAGCGAGGAGCCGGCGGCGAGGATGGCGGCGAACAGGTCGTAGCTGGCGTAGCCCCGGTCGAGTACGTATAGCCGCTGCGGCTGCAGCATGCGCGCCAGTTGCCGCGATTCGCTGGCCGCGGCGGGGGTGACCAGCGCATCGCAGGGGACGTTCTTGAGGACGTCGAACTGGAGATGAAGCTTCACTCCTCGATGCTGGGCGTCTTCCCACAACGCCCAGGCCATCCGGGGCAAGGCTGCGAAGAACGTGCCGTCGACGGCCGTCAGGCCGACGAGCGCTTGGGCCTCTCGTCCCTGGGCCAGCGGCAGCGCCTGGCAGGCGAGTTCCTGGACGACCGCGCGCAGGTACTTGGCGTCGAACACGCCCGCTGCTTCGCTGAGCGCGCCGAGCGAGGCGCGGCCGACGCCCAACTTGCGCCGGGTCTGCTCCCAGTTGCTGGCGTTCTGCAGGGCCCGCAGGCTCGTGAGCGTGGGCGTGAAGAAGTACAAGAGCAGCAGCGCCACGTACTGATCGTAGAACAGCTTGCGGTTGCCGGCGCGGTCTCGCTCGGCTCCTACTGGCCGCAGCCGCGCCAGCAGTCGCCGCGCCGGCTCGATCAGCCGGCGGCCCTCCAGCCGCACCACTTCCTCACCTTCCGACTTCGCCATCCCGACAGTCTCCTGGAGTTGACCAGTTGACGGCGCAAATGGCGTGCCGAACAGGATTGAGCCCTCCCCTCAGGGGGGAGGGAGCCGGATGAATTCAAGGCGGGCCTTCACAGCGCCGCAGTCGTCGCGCGATAGCACTTGACGCCCGCTTGTGGCGTTTGGTACTTACTCCGCCGCAATTAGGCGGACTTTGGCTCAAGTGGCGCCCCTTCTCCGACCGACGAGGCCACGTTTGCGTTTTCTCGCGACTTACTCCCGCGCGCTCTCCATCGCATGCGTCGCCGCGCTCGCGTTGTCGTGCTTCGCCGCGCCGAGTCGCGCCCAGCGCGTGGAATTCCCCACCGCGGTTCCCGGCTCCACGCCGTACGGCAGCGTGTACCCCGCCGCGCCCGCGGGCACGCCCGTGTATCCGACCACGCCGGCTCCGCTCAGCACGCCGAGCTATCCCGCCGTGCCGACCTACCCTTCGATCCCCGCCGCTCCCGCCTACGACCCCTACGCGAACCCCGCGCTCGGCGCCCCGCCGGTCGACGTACCCTACGCCGCGTCCCCCGGCGCCTCGCCCTTCGGCGCCCCGCCGCAGTCGGTCATCGGCCAGCCCTATCCCAGCACGCCCGCGACGGCCACCGGCAGCACGCTCTTCGAAAACGGATCCACGCCCCAGTGGAGCAACAGCGCCACGTACAACTACCAGAACTCCGACGGCACGGTCCAGCGTCTGCAGCGGTTCCTGCAGCAGATCAGCTTCGAGCACACCTATCTCTACGGCGATCACGCCAACGACGATCTCGAGATCAACCGCACCGAGATGTCCGCCACGTTCGGCGTGCCGATTTTCTACAACCCCAACACGCCGCTGCTGATCACGCCCGGCTTCGCGTTCAACTGGCTCGAAGGCCCCGCGGGTCCTGAAGCGGACCTGCCACCGCGGATCTACGACGCCTATCTCGACACGGCATGGTATCCACGGTTCTCGCCCACGATCGGCGCCGACCTGGGCGTGCGCACCGGCGTGTGGACTGACTTCGAGAACGTCAGCACCGACTCGATTCGCATCCTCGGCCGCGCACTTGGCGTGATCACGCTCTCGCCGCGCATGGATCTGCTCGCCGGCGTCTGGTACCTCGACCGCAACGACATCGCCCTGCTCCCGGCGGGCGGCGTCCATTGGAAGCCCAACACGGAGTGGGACGCGTATCTCGTGTTCCCGAACCCCAAGATTCGCAAGCGATTCGTGAACGTCGGCGCCAGCCAGTGGTGGTGGTACGTCGCGGGCGAATACGGCGGCGGCCGCTGGACCATCGAGCGCGACCCCGCGGGCGTCGCGGCGGGAGCCGACGACGACATCGACATCAACGACATCCGCGTGATCGGCGGCTTCGAATGGGAAACCCAAACCCAAGCCCGCGGCCACATCGAAGCGGGCTACGTCTTCAACCGTGAGATCATCTACGACGGCACGCGACTTCCGCCCGTGTTCGAGCTCGACGACACATTCATGGTCCGCGTTGGATTTGACTTTTGATTCGAAATCCCCCTCCCTGGAAGGGAGGGGCTAGGGGAGGGATTCCCGATCGTTGCCATCGTACTCAAGCACAAACCGACCAAGAGAAAGACAGATTAGGATTAGGAGATAGGATTAAGATTAGGACTCGGAAGAGGGCCAAATGTCACGGCCATGTCCATCGATTTCTGCTCCGATCCTAATCCTAATCTTACGCCTAATCCTAATCGCCTCTTCTCCAAAACCGCGCACGATGCCACAACGCATACGACTCGCCGCTCTCTGCACCCTCGCGACGCTCGCATGCTCATTGCCCGCCCGCGCCCAAACGCCCGGCGCGCCGAAATCCCCCACGATGTGGACCTCCCCCTGGGGCGGCCAGCTCGTCCCGGAGGGTCTCCCCCTCGCGCCGCGCCAGCCAATCGTCCAAGCCACGCCCCCCGCCCCCGGCGGTCTCGTCAAGCAAACGCCGCTGTTCGTTGGCCCCAACTCGCTCCAGCGCTCCACTCCCACCGGCGCCGCATCGACGCCGATGAACCCCGTCTCGCCGCTCTACCTCGATGAGCTGCAGGGCGCCGCGCCGCCGGACATTCGCCCCGTCGGCCTCACCGATGACACCGTCGCCCCGATGGGCGACGTGCTCGCCGAGCCGCAGCCGCAGCTTCCGCCCGGCGCCCGCGACGGCGTGTTCCAAAAAATGTTCTTCACCGGCACGTGGCTCCCGCCGCTGTCGGACGAGCCCGATACGCTCGGCTTCGGCGACCTCGAAGCGGGCGTCGTCCTCGGCTTCCCCTTCATGCGACGCGACACGCCGCTGTTGGTCACGCCGCAGTTCGGCACGCACCTGCTCGACAACGCCGGCCCGCTCGACATCCCCACAACGCTCTACGACGCGAGCGTCGAGTTTCGCCACCTGCGGAAATTCGGCGGCGGCGCCGGCCCTTGGGCCATGGACGCCGCCGTGGCCGTCGGCTACTACAGCGACTTCGAGCAGGACTCGGGCGACGCCCTGCGCGTGACCGGCCGCGGGATCGCGGTTTACGAAACCTCGCCCACGACCAAGTGGCTGCTGGGCGCTGCGTACGTCAACCGCGCGGGCGCCAGCGTGCTCCCCATCTTCGGCGTGTTCTACGAACCGTCTCCCGACATCAAGGTCGAAGCCTTGTTCCCTCGGCCGCGCATCTACTGGCGCACCGCGGGCAGCATCGTCGGCGACGAGCGATGGCTGTATCTCGGCGGCGAATTTGGCGGCGGCGTGTGGTCGATCACGCGCCCGTCGGACGGCGAGCTCGATCTGCTGAATTACAGTGACTGGCGCGTGCTCGCCGGCTACGAGCACAAAGTCATCGGCGGCTTAACGCGCCGCGTGGAATTCGGCTACGCCTTCAAACGCGAGCTGGAGTTCGACAGCGCCGCGCCGGACGTCGTGCTCGACGACGCCGTATTCCTCCGCGGCGGGCTGACGTACTGAACGGCCCAGGCACCCCTCCGTCGGGCGGGCGACGGCAAACGAACCCGTCCAATCCGATTAATCGGCCTAGCCCCTCGCCGCGCATAATTCTGGACTAAGGTTTCGATAGCCGCCCGCCGAAAATCGCGGCCATCCACCGATTGCCACGTTTCCAGCCTACCAAACCGCATTCCTCTAGAGGCGTCCATGTCTTCGCTGTCGGCGCCGCTGGAGCACCTGGCAAGCGACCTCTTCATTGAGGACCGGCGCGCCTCGTCGTCAATCGACAGCTGCACCGAGTGCGACTGGTTCTTGGGTCTCGAGGCGCCGTGCTACGAGGCCCCCGCGAGCACCTGGCTTTGCGGCGGTTGCGGCTCCGCCTATTTTGCCGCCGCCCCGTTGCAGCACCACGGCGGCCCCCGCAAAGGGGCGCGCCCCGCGCCGCTGCATCAGGTTATCGGCGCCGCAGTCATTGATACGCCCGAGAAGCGACGCCAGTTGCCGCATCGCGAGCTGCATCGCGTGCTGCAGTTCCTGTCATCGGGCGAGCACGTGGGCATCGAGAAGCGCGACGCTCCGCGCGTGACGATGGCCATGCCGCTGCTCGCGCTGCCGCTCAGCCGATCGTTCCGCGTGTGCGGCCCGGCTACCCAGATGACGACGATCAACATCTCCCGCCGCGGGGGCGCCTTGCTCACCGCGCAGGCCTGCACCGCTCCATACCTGGCGGTCGACCTCACCGTCTCCGGCATCGGCCCGCTGATCGTGCTGCTCGAAGTGCTCCGCGTGCGGCCGCTGGTCTCGGCCTACGAAGTCGCCGGCCGCTGGCACTGCCGAGTGAACCCCGCTCACGGTCCAGCGCCGACGAAAACGACGCCGCGCGCTCCATCGTAGGGCGCCCTACGGCCGATCCGTCCGAAACGGCAGCGCGGGCAGCCCCGCTCCGTTGACCAAGTTCGGCTGCGCCTCCTCATCCCACGCAAATCGCACCGCCTTCGGCGATTTCACCGCATCGCTCCGCACGACGACGTGCTCGCGCTCGATCACCGCCTCGGCCGGCACGAACTTGCCGTCTTCGCCCGCGATGGTGAAATACGTGAGCGGCTTGCCGTCGCGGGATTTCAGCCCGCCGCCGTGGTCGACGTGCAGCACCGCGTCGCTCTCGCGAAAGTCCGCCCGCTTGAACACCGGGCCGCTCGCCTGCACGTCCGTCTTGCCGTAATCGTTTCTCAGGGCAATTCGTGCCAGGCGCAGGCCGACGTCCTTCTTGTTGCGCGGATGGATGTCCCGCAGGTCGTCGACGAGGTCCGTCGTCGCGGCCATCCCCGTGTGCGCGATCCGCAGCGCGTTGATCTGCGCCTCCCACAGCAGCGGCAGCTCGTCGGCGCTCTTCACGCGCTCGCCCCGATCGCGCCGGTACCGATACGGCGCGATCTGCACGAAGTAGAACGGAAAGTCGCCCTGCTCCCACGCCCGCCGCCAACCGCCGATGAGGGCCTCCATCTTGGCTTCATACCGCCGCCCGTCGTTCTGATCCATCACGTTCGACTCGCCCTGATACCAAATCGCCCCGCGTATTCCGTAGGGTACGAGTGGTCGAATCATGCCGTTGTAGAGCGTCGCCGGCGTCGTGTTCTCCGCCTTCGCCCCCGGCGTTTTCGCCGCCGTCGCGAGCTCCTCGAGCCCCGCGACGTGCCCGAACGCCTCGGCCGGCGTCCACGGTTCGATCCGCGTCCCGCCCCATGTCGAGTCGATCAGCCCCACCGCGCGGCCCGTCTCGCGGTGAATCTCGCGTCCGAAGAAATATCCGACGGCCGAGAACTTCGTCGCATCGATCGACGTCGGCGTGCACACGACCCACGAGCCCTCGACATCCTCGGCCGGCGCGTCCGACTGCGCCTTCTTGGTCTTGAACAGCCGGATGAGCGGAAAATCCGCCGCCGCGATCTCCTGCTCCGCATCGAAGCACGGCTTCTGCCCCGGCTGCTCGCCGATCGGCTTCTCCATGTTCGACTGCCCCGAGCAGAGCCACACCTCGCCGACGACGACATTCGCCACGGTCAC
>JANOIK010000947.1:0-2079 GCA_031407585.1 Planctomycetota bacterium
GGGCGGAACCGGGGCGACGGATGTGTGGGTCGACCGCATCGCGGTGTACGGCGTGCTGCAGCCGGACGGCAATCATCGCGAAACGCTGTCGACCGCGCAATTGGCGGCCGCTTGGGTCGTGGGTCCGCCGGCGGGAGCCGATGCGGCGACCGCGCGGACGCCGCGACGCGATCCCCCGCCGATGCCGCGGATCATCCAGTGGCAGGGCGAGCCGCTCGAAACGCTCGCCCGGCTGGGGTTCGACGCCGTGTGGATGGGCCGGCCGCCCGACGCGACGGAGCTGGCCGAGGCGGAGCGGCTGGGCCTGTGGCTGGTATGCCCGCCGCCGTCGATCGAATCGCTGGAAGCACGTGGCGTCGGGCCGGAACTCGACGGCGTGTTGGCGTGGGACCTTGGCGAACTGGCCGACGGCTCGGATGTGGCCTTGGCGGACGAGTGGTCCCGGACACTCCTGCGGCGCGAGCGAGTGCCGACGCGGCCGACCGTGCTGCGGCCGCTGGCGATGCCGCGCGAGGCGAGCCGGATCGCCGAGGTGATGGTGCTAGGGCGGCCGACGGTGGGAACCACGTCGTCACGGCTCGAACAGGCGACGTGGCTGAACCACGCGCGGCAGCTTGGCCGCGCGGGCGCGACGGTGTGGGCCGCGTTCGACACGCAGCGCTCGCCGGCGGCGGCGTCCCAGCTTGCGGTGCTGCGAGGCACGCGTGCCGAAGGCGGCGCCGCGAGCTACGCCCACCTTGCCCACACGACCACCGCGGCGTTTTCGGCGTGGCCGCGGGGCTTTGTGTTTCAGTCGCATTCAAGTCTCGCGGGCAATGACGCCGCGACTCGTAAGCGGGCCGCGGCGCTGGAACTGGCGAACCTGCGGCTGGGCATGATCGAGCCGTGGCTCGCCGGCGGCAAGGCGGCGACCGTCGCGCGGGCGTCGCGCGGCGACCTGACGGCGATGGTGCTGACGGTCGAGCGTTCGCATCTGCTGATTCCCATGACCTGGACCGAGGATGCGGCGGCGCAGGCCGAGCAGGGTCGTGCGGGGGCTGAGAGTGCACAATATGAGCGATATGTGAGCCGCGAGGTGTCGTTCGTGCTGCCCAGCGTGCCGGAGTCGTGCGAGGCCTACCTGCTTTCCGTGGCGGGTCCTCGGCAGCTGGCGACGCGGCGGGTCACCGGCGGGTTGAGCGTCACGGCCGACCATCTGCCGGACGACGCCTTTTTGCTGCTCACAGAGGACGGCTATGCGTTCGCCCAAGTGGAGCGGTATTTGCGGCGCTACGCGGGGCGAGCGGCGCAACTGCGGGTGGAGCTGGCGGAGCTCTCGCGGCAGGAAGCAGTCGCCGCGGCGCGGCGGCTTTCGCCGGCGCTGCTGCAATCGGCCGACGCGCCAGCGGCGCTCGCGGCGGTCGACGTCGAGATGATTGCTGCGCATCGCACGCTGGCCAGCCAGGACTACGCGGCGGCGTTTGCGCGGGCGGAGCGAGTTTCGCAGACGCTCGATGTGCTGCGCGAGCGCGTGTTCGCGGCCATGTGGCCCGACGGCGCCGCGGGGGCGAGCCCCATGCGCGGCGACTGGGACTCGCTGCCGGACATGGAGCGCGTGGCGATCGTGACGGCCGGCTCGGCCGCGGCGCCAACACTGTTCCCGGCCGGCGATTTCGAGGACCTGAAGTTGCTGCTCGACTCCGGATGGCGTCGCAGCGACGACGCCGAGGCGGGCGTCACTGGAACCGTGCGGCTGTCGGCCGACGAGCCGCATTCGGGCGCTTACAGCTTGGAACTGGGAGCGACGCCCACGAGCCCGGACGGGCGGCCGCCGGCGCTCGCGACGCCGCCGGTGTGGATCACGTCGCCGCCGCTGGTGGCGCCGCCGAACCACCTGCTCGAAATCACTGGCTGGGCACGGGTAACGGAAACGCCGATCGGGTCGGCCGATCCGCTGCTGATTTTCGACTCGGTCGGCGGCGAGGAATCGGCCGTGCGGATCGAGTCGGCGCCCCAGTGGCGTCCCTTCAGGTTGGTCCGGGCGTGCCCGCCGGGGGCCGAGTGCCGGCTCACGATCGCCCTGGGCGGCGTGGGGCGAGC
>JANOIK010000457.1:0-15971 GCA_031407585.1 Planctomycetota bacterium
AATTACCAATCACGTCGCCGCGGGCGCCGAGCCGAACCTCGGCCTGACCGGGCCGTTTCCCCTCAATGTCCAACAGCATGTGGTGGCCGTTTACGACAAGAACAACACCAACGCCGGGGCCAACCCCGGCGGCACCATGTCGTTGTATTTAAATGGCGTCGCGATTCTTCCAGGTGGGGTGGGTTCGATTGGCACGGGCGCTATCGACCCTGCGTTCAACCTGAACGCCATCAATGACGTCAACAACTGGCTGGGGCGATCTCAATGGGGCGGCGACCCGCTGTTCGACGGCCTCTACAACGAATTTCGCATTTACGATCACGCCTTAACTGCGCCCGAAGTCACGGCCAGTTTCACGACCGGCGAAGACAAAATCCCGCTGCCAACTCTGATCGTCAACAAGACCACAGGGCAGATGGCGATCAAGAATCTCAGCGCCACGGCGAAAACGATCGATTACTATGAAATTGGTAGCGTCGATCCCGACGGCCCAGGCGGGGTTCCAGGAGGCGCCCTGAGCGTCGCCGGCTGGAATAGCTTGAGTGATCAGAACATCGATGCCGGCTTGGCTGCCGACTTCGACAATAGCGGCGGTGCGGTCAACGCGGCCGACCTTGACGCCTGGCGGACAGCCTTCACCGCGCAAACTGCCGGCGCCGACGCCAACTTTGACGGCGCGTCGGACGGCGATGACCTCCTCATTTGGCAGCGCCAGCTCGGCAAGTCGCCTGGCGAAGGCGATAGCTGGGACGAAGCCGGCGGATCGAGTAACCTCAAGCTCATTGAAGCGTTTCTCAACGGCGGCACGACGCTGGCCCCAAATCAGCAAGTGAGCTTGGGCGCTGGATATAATCCCGCGATTTTTGGCGCAAATGACGGTAACCTCACCTTCAAATTCGGACTTCGTGGCGAACCAACGCAGGTCGACGGACTTGTCCAATACGTAACCGTTGGACCGGCAGTCGGCGTCCCCGAGCCAGGGACGATATTGGGAGCCGTGCTGGCCATGACGGCGCTGTTTGGGTGTGGTCGAAGCCGCCGTTGCGCCGCGTAGTGGCGCCCGAGCGGTTTTGCTAGTCTCTTCGATTATGGCGTCGCCGATTCTCATGAACCGGCGACGCTTCTTTTGCGCCCGCCTCGACGGTTTGCCGCGTCCGCGCTTAAGCGAGATTCCGTCTGGATACGCTGATCTTTACGTCGCACCGAAAATGACACCGAGAACGACTCCGATGAATTTCATGGCAAAATCGCCGATTGGCGCAATCCTGGTGACCGCGGCGGCCCTTGCAATGCTTAATTCGGGGTCCGCTCAAGCTGTGCTCGTGCACAAGTACACGTTCAACGACGGCGCCGCGGACGACTCGATCGGGACGGCTGATGGCACTGTTATCGACCCGGGCGCGACGACCGCCGTGTTCACGTTCAACGGCCAGCTCGATTTGTCTGCCAATAGCGGCCAAACGTCCGCGGCCCCAACGAATGACGCCTACGTGGACTTGCCCGATGGGATCATCAGCGCCGCCGCCACGTCGGGCGTGAGCGGGGCGATGAGCCTCGAGTTCTGGGCCACGGTCTCGACGCAACGAACCTGGCAGCGATTCGGCGACTTTGGAATCAGCAACGGCGGCGCGGGCGTCTCCGACAGCGGATCGGCGTCGGCGTACTTGCTAATGACGCCCAACTCGGGTCGCACATCCAACGGCCTGGAAATGACCAACCACGTCGCCACCGGCGCCGAGCCGACGCTGGGCCTGACCGGTCCGTTTCCGCTTGGTGTGCAGCAGCATGTGGTTGCCGTCTATGACAAGAACAACACCAGCAGCGGCGCCAATCCCGGCGGCACGATGTCCTTGTATTTGAACGGCGCCGCCATTCTTCCCGGCGGCCCGGGATCGACCGGAACGGGCGCGATTTCAACGACATTTAACCTGAACAGCTTGAACGATCTCAATAATTGGCTGGGGCGGTCGCAGTACGGCTCTGATCCCGTCTTCGACGGATTGTTCAACGAGTTTCGCATCTACAGCCACGCACTCACCCCGGCGGAAGTGACCGCGAGTTTCAATACGGGCCCCGATCAGGTTCCGCTTCCCACGCTCATCGTCAACAAGAACACAGGCGCTGCGGCGATTCGCAATCTCAGCGCGAATCCGATCACCATCGATTACTACATTATCGAGAGTCCTGATCCCGACGGCCCCGGCGGGACCCCGGGCGGCGCGCTGAACGCGGTGGGTTGGAATAGCTTGAGCGATCAGAACATCAGCGCGAATCTGGCGGCGGACTTCAACAACAGCAGTGGCTTCGTGAATGGCGCTGACCTCGCGACGTGGCGCGGCGCATACGGACCCGGCGCGGGCGCCGACGCCGACGGCGACAATGACTCCGATGGGGATGACCTTCTCATCTGGCAGCGGCAGCTCGGCCAGACGCCAGAAGGAAATAGCTGGGACGAGGCGGCGGGTTCCAACAACACGCGGCTGATCGAACTCTATCTCAACGATGGAACATCCGGCGGGACGACGCTCGCCCCCAATGAACAGGTGAGTCTAGGCAACGCCTACAACCCCGCGACGTTTGGCGTGGCCAATGGCAATCTCACGTTCCGCTTTGGCATCCGCGGCAGCTCGGGGCTGGTCACCGGCAACGTCCAGTACGTGGTCGTGGGACCGGCCGTCGGCGTCCCCGAGCCCAGCGGTCTCGTGGCGGCCGTAACCGCGCTCATCGCCCTGCAGGGCTCCTGCCGACGTCGCGGGAGGGGGTAAACGGCAGGGGGCCCGTCAGAGAGCCGTCTCGACGGCCTCGGCAAAAAAATGCCCGCTTGGCCTTGGCTTGGGCTGTATACAAGCTCGAACGGCCTATTGGCCTTGGATCGCGATCTTCGCAGGCAACTCTCGCAGCCTGCCGTCGCATGACCGTGCGCGTCAACCTTATGTTTCACAAGGACTTGGGGCGCCGTTCTCCGTCAACAGCGTCGCCCCCGCAGGCCTCGGGATGCTTCGTTCCCCCGATGGCTCGAAGGGATTCGGGAACTCACTCTCGGGCCCGACGGCATGGATCCACGGCAGGAATCTGTAAAGTTTGCCGGGCGCCGCGACATCAACCCCCGTAAGAATTACTGAAAAATCGCAAAAAAGTCTGCAAAATTTTGGAACAGGTTTTGTCGCCGCGAACGTGGCGGGAACCCTAGGCGCTGGGCACAATGCTTGGATGATCGGCGAGCGATGGGCTTCACGGGGGTGTCGCCCGGGCCGCCCATGGGCCGGCGCCATGAAGTCACGTTCATTTCAGGTCGTCTATCGGCGCAGGGTCGACGAGACTCGCAACTTTTCCATCGGCAGCGGGGCGATTCGATTGGCGGACTGGTAGTTTTCTGAACCGCAGCAGACACGCGTCGGCAATATTGGCTCGCGAGGCGGCTGTGCTGAGGGTTTCAAGTTTATAGGTCCGCCATCCTGCCGCGGCGAAAGCTGAGTCTGATTCGGATGGGCGGTCAAGCAGTAACTGTTGGACTATTGTCACGACTTCCGGCGCACTCGCCGGTGAATTCGGAGAAGGAGATGAACGTGATCACCACGGCTCGGCAAACGGCGACTCGGCAAACAGCGACTCGACAGGCATCGAACAACCGACGAGGCGTTTTCGGCGGCCGGTCCCTGCTGGGGATGTCGGCAGGCATCGTTGGCGCGATGGGACTTTGGGCCGGACTCGCGGCGACCGTTAGTGCGACGACAGTCGCTTACTGGCGTTTCGATGGCGACGGCGTCAACGCGCCCGCCAATGGCGATTGGGTCACCCCTACCGCGGCCCGCACGGCCATCGAGGTGGATGCCGATCCCGTGAACCCGCCGAACTTCCGCCTGGGATTCGACAGCTCCGGAAACGGAAATCACATCTACACGTGGGACGATGTGGCTGCGAGCGGCCATAACTACCGCCCCAATTTCCTCAACAAGACGGTCGCCAACGGCACGGGCCCAAATAACTGGCAGATCCAAAACGGCGGGGCCACCCCAGCCTCGTTCACCTGGTCGTCGCGGTCCAACCCCGTGGGAACCAATCTGGAGTCCATCACGCCGCTGGCGTGGACGATCGAAGCGACGGTTAAGCCGACGACCGTCAACAACGTCTTCCGCACGTTCGTCGGTCGCGACGGCAACGGCGTGTTTCCGACCACCCCGGGGAACGCACCGCTGTACTTCCAAATGACCAACACTAATCAGTTCCGAATCAACTACACGGACGTGGCCGGCGTGAATCACATCGCCGTAGCGCCGTCCACCATCCGGGTGAACCAGACCTACCACGTGGCCGCGGTCAGCGACGGCGCCACGTTGAAGCTCTTCGTAGACCAGTCAGACGGCCTCGGCCTTGTCGAGGCGGCCTCGGTGAGCCTGGCAGGCAGCGCCGACACGCGGCTTGCCTACGACAATGCCGGTTCCACCACCGTGGGCGACACGGCGTGGAGCTGGACGGTCGGCCGCGGCCGCTTCGGCACCAACGACACTCAAGGCGGGGACCACACCGACCGTTTTCTTGGCTTCATCGACGAAGTTCGCATCAGCGACGCGGCGCTGTCCCCGGCCCAACTGCTTTTCGCGGGGCAAAATGCTCTCACAGGCCCGTCGATCCTGATCAATCGCACCACCGGCGTCATCAGCCTGCAGAACCTGCAAGCGTCGCAGCAGGTGCGGCGGTATCAGATCGACTCGGCCAACGGGGCGCTCAACACGGCACAGTATCTGCCGATCGGCGGTCGGCTCGACCTGACCGGGCCTGGCCCCACGTACTTCGACGCCGACGGCATCTGGACGTCGCCCACGGCGCCAACTTCCGCGCAGATCGTGGAAGAAGATGCGTCCTTTGGCAACGGCGGCGCCCTGGGCGTGGGCGGCATGCAGACCGTCGTGCTGAGCAACGGCGGCCCGAACGCCAACTCGGGCGGTTGGTTCAAGAACCCGTCCGAAGCTCTCACCGCGTCGATCGAGATCGTCGATCCCCTGTTGGGCAACGTCACGTTTGGCGTGCCGGTGCTCTTCGAGGGCAACGGCGGCGCGGCGTTCCGTCGCAGCGATCTGAATTTCGACGGTAACATCACCGGCGCCGACTGGGTCGTATTCCGCAACAACAATCGCTCGACGGCCCTGGCGGCCATGTCGGACGCCGAGTCGTACGCCTATGGCGACCTCAACGGCGACCAGCTTAACAATTACACCGACTTCAAGTTGTTCCAAGCCGATTACATTGCGTTGAATGGCGCGTCGGCGTTCGCGGCCCTCACGGGCGTTCCAGAACCGTCGAGCGCTGCTCTGGCGGGTCTGGCGATGGCGGGCGCCGGGCTGCTGCGGCGCCGCAAACATGCGGCGAAGGCGAGCCCCGCTGCGGACGCCGAGGTTCAGGCACAACGACCGCACCGTGGTTTTTCATCTCTTGAGAGGGCATCTGTGAAAAATGGTTGGTTGGTAGCCAGCTCGGTGATGGCGGCGGCGATTGCCTTATCGCTCGTGTCAGGCGCACGCGCGGCTGACGTGACCCTTAATCTTGGCGATGCAATCAATACCTCGTCCTTTGACGCCGCGGGTAACTGGTCGAACGCGGCGGCTCCGAGCGCCGGCAACAACTATTTCAACAACGGCCTGTTGCTCCGCACTCCGAACGCCGCGGCTGGCGCCGTGACGTTTGCCGGCGACTCGCTGACGATCACTGGCCCTGGCTTGGTGAACGCCGTCAGTACTGACGCGCTGTTGTGGAAGGGCGCGGGAACGGCCTCCGTGGTGACGGTGAACAATCTCACGATCAACGGCGGTCAGTTGCGCCACGCGCAGGGGTCTGCCGACACGTTCACCTTGGCGGGCAATTTGGCGATCGGCCCCAACGGCGCCAACATGGGGGTGCAGGGTGGAATGATCATCACGGCCCCCATCTCGGGTTCGAGCACGATCCGCATCCTGCCGAACGGCAATGGCGAAGCCCTGCGGACCGTCACATTTGCCAGCGGCGCCAACACGTTTACGGGCAATGTCCAATTCGTGAACGCCACGCAGAGCCGGCTGACGCTGGCGGACAATGCCAATTTCAAGTTCGTGATCGGCGCCCCGGGCGTCAATAATTCGTTTTCGGGCCCGGGCGTCTTGAATCTCGACGGCGACTTTCAGCTCGACCTATCGGGCGCAAGCAGCGCTCCCGGTAGTACCTGGAACCTGGTGAGCGGAGTGACGCCCACCTACGGCCCGACCTTCTCGGTGGCTGGCTTCACGTCGCTCACGAATAACATCTGGATCAATGGCAGCTACAACTTCAACGAGACAACGGGCCAGCTTGCCGTGGGCACGCCTTCGCTGCTCTCGATGGTCGTCAACAAGACCAATGGTAAGGCCGCGATTAAGAACATCGGTTCCAGCGCGATCGTCATCGACTACTACGAGGCGACCAGTGCGCTCAACGGTCTTAACCCGGCCAACGGCGCCTGGAACAGTTTGGACGATCAGAACTTCGATGCCGGTCTCGCGGCCGACTTCAACAACAGCGGCGGGCCCGTCAACGGCGCCGATCTCGACGCCTGGAGAACCGCCTTCGGTACGACCGCGGTGGGCGACGCCAACCAGGATGGCCTCACCAACGGCGACGATCTTCTGATTTGGCAACGCCAACTCGGCAAGACCGCCGGCGAAGGCGATAGCTGGGACCAGTCGGGCGGCGTCGGCGACGGATTCATCGGCGAGCTCTTCCTCAAGAACGCGACGCGTATCGAACCCGGTCAGCTCCTCCAGATCGGCACGCCGGTGCGGACGAGCGTGTTCGGCGGCGGCGACGGGGACCTGGTGTTCCAGTACTCGGTCAAGGGCGCCAACACGTTGACCGGCGGCCTCGTGCAGTACATCACGACCGACCCGGCGGCGGTGGCGATTCCGGAGCCCACGGCGCTGGCTAGCGCTGCGATGGGCCTCGCGGCGATGATGCTTCGCGGCCGCTCGCGTCGCGCTCGGGCCTAGGTCCGGGGGCGTCTGACGCAGTCTGTAGAATTCGCGTCGCCGGCTCCTTGGAGCCGGCGACGCTTTTTTATGCGCCGAGCGGTGGATCGACCCGCTTCCTAAGAGGCGGTGGCTTTAATCTACCCCGCCTCGCGCTCCGGCGGAGTCACGACCTTCACTACCTTTGCCGCGATGGCATTGCCCGCGCTGAGCTCGGCCGCGGGCGTTCGGCTTGCGATCGCCCGCGCGCGGTCCACGGCCTCGGCCAAGGTCGTCACGATCTCGCCGTCTCCCTTGGCGGCCAACAACTGGAGCGAACCGCTGGTGGCGGCGCCATCCCAGTAGCCCACGACGATCGGCAGCGAGGGATACTGCTGCCGCAGCCGGCGGCAGAGCAGCCGGCTATCGCGTTGCGGCAGCGGCGGCAGGACCGACACGACCACCATGTCCGCGTCGACGGCCGCCACCGACTCGACGCGCTCGCTCGTGAGCAACTCGAGGGCTCCGATGACAGTCTCGACGCCCGCGGCGTCGAGCAACTGGCTTAGCATGACGCCCGCAGTGCGATCCGCTTCGTCGCGAAGCGGCAGGCACAGCACCCGCGCCTTGGCCGGTTCCGACACCAGGGACGCGGGTCGCTCGTTGTCTTCGGCGTCTTGCTCCCCATCGCTCGGTGCGTCAACTTTTGCCGCGGTCTTCTGAGCAATTTCGGCGACCAGATCCCGAGCCACCTCCTGCACGCTTGCCTCTTGATCGTCGGTCAAGATGCCCGCCATCCGGTCGCGCTCCGCGAGCGCTAGGGCGGGGAGCAGGACGCGGTCGTAGAACTCTGCCGGCGTCGACGTTTTCAGCTCTTGATCGGCGAGCTCGCGGACCTCCTGGTCGTCGAGGGCGAGCATCCGTTGATAGATGCGCTCCTCGACCGTGAGCGTCGGTTGGTCGCCCAGCATCACGGTGATGAATCGCAGGGCGGGTACGTACCGCGCCATCACGACCAGACACACGGTGAGCGGCATCGCCAGCACCAGGCCAATGGCGCCCCAGACCCATGTCCAGAAGATCGCCGCGATGATGATGCCCATCCCTGAAACTCCGATGCTGCTGCCATACAGCCACGGCTCGACCACGTTGTTCACGACCAGCTCGAGAACGATAAACAACGCAATGACCAAACCTGCCTGCCCCCAGCCGGGCGTGTTGGCGATCGACACGGCCACGGGGAGCGCCGCCGAGATCCACGGACCGATGTAGGGCAAGAATCTGAGCGAAAAGCTCATCACGCCAAACATCACGGCGTTCGGTAGGCCAATGGCGGCCAGCCCGCAGCCAACGCACAGGCCATACCCCGCGTTGATCAGGAACTGCATCCGCAGATATCGACTAACGCGGTTGACGATGTCGGAAAGCGCTTCGGTAGTTGCGTGGATATTGTTCGTGCCAAACAGGCGGATCAGCCGATTTCGCTGGTCCTCGCGTTGCAGCAACATAAACAGCACAAGCACCACGACCATACCGGCGGCGGTCAGCGGCGCCATGAGCGGCCCGAGCCAGCCCTGGACCTGCGCCAGCGGCGTCGGCGGCATCGACACGACTTTCACTTCCACCGCTGCGTTGTCGTCTGGTTCTTCGGGAGTATCCGCGTCGCCTTGGGGCGGAGCGGACGATCCGAGCTCACTCTCGGGCGATGATGCGTCGTCCGTCGCGTCGCCGCCATCTTCGGCGGATGCCTCCTTGTTGTCATCTTCGGCGTCGACGTCTTGCGATTTTCCCTCACCGGCTTCGGGATCAGGCGCTTGCGTCTTTCCCGCAGTGGTTCCATTGCCCGAGATTTCTTTCTGCACTTCATCGATGGTTTCCGCCACGCTTTTCAACGTGCCGGAGCCCTGAGCAACCATTTTCACTTTGTCGATGAGGTTCTTGCGATGGTTCGGCATGTTCTGGCTGAGGTCGACAAGCTGACTGGTCACGACCCAACCCAGCAGCCCCAGCACCGCGAACGCGACGGTGACGACGCTGAGGACCGAGGGGATGCGGCCCAAGCCGATACGCTCCAGGCGCTCGGCCAGCGGCGCGAGCAGGAAGCTGACGAGAATCGCCAGGGCAATCGGCAGCAGAATCTCGCGCGCCAGGTGAAGGGCGGCAACCGCGGTAACCAGGGAAACCAGCGTGAACAGCGCCGAGCTGGGGCGGGGCTTGGCGTTCATTTCGCCGCCCGCGCGAACTCGCCCGACCAGCAGACCGCCAGTCGATTCTCGATGCGCCGTACCCCGGCCACGCGCTGGGCGACCGCCTGGGCCAGTTGCTTAAGATGATAGGTGGGGACGCTACCTTCGAGAACCACCTCGCCGTCGCCGCTCACGCGCGAGTCGACATAACTCAAAGCGGCGTAGCCCGAGTCATTGAGCGAAGCCAAAACCTCGGCCCCGAGTCCGTTCTCATCTTTTACCGCGACTTCGCGCATCATAGGCCTCGCGTTGAACTCGTCCTGACATGGGTCCCGGGCGCAACCCTGCCACCCCGCAGCCATTGCGACGCTTCCGGCAGGTGCATGCGGCGTGCCAAACGCGGCCCACGCCACGCGCCCGTCGCGCGGCGGAAAGCTTGCAAGCCTTACAACCCCTTAAGCCACGTCACGGTCGCCGCGCGACCATCATGAACGCCCCTGAAGCGCCTAGCTCGGGCCCCACCGCGCCGAGCGGCGGTACTCGCACGGGTTGCCTGCCGGACGCCCTGTTTTCCGGCCCCGCCCGCGATACCGGCAACGGCACGCTAATTGCGAATCTCAATGGCCAACAACCATTCCGATGCTCGCATCGGCCACTCACGAAACGCGAAAAAGGGAGTCCGACGATGGCGATCAATCAGCAAACGCTTGACGGCAACTGGAACGAGATCAAGGGCAAGCTTCACGAGAAGTGGGGCCAACTGACCAACGATGATTTCGCCAAGGCCAAGGGCAACGTTGACCAACTTATGGGCGTGATCCAACGCAAGACAGGCGAAGGGCGTGAACGGGTCGAGCAATTCCTGAACGAACTGACCGCCGAAGGCGCGGGCGCCGTGAGCAAAGTCGCGGAATCGGTACGCGGTTACGCAGCCCAAGCCGCCGAGGGCATGGGCGACGCGACCAGCCGGGCCGGGGACTACGTGCGCGGCGGCTACGTGCAGACCGAGCGTATGATTCAGCAGCGCCCGATGGAATCGCTCATCGCGGGGTTCGGCGCTGGAATCGTGGCGGGTGTGATCATCGGCGTTATGATTCGGAAGTAAACTTCGGCGTATCAAACGAGTCCCGTCGGCGACTCATCAGGTCGCCGACGGCGTCGCCCCCATCTCTCGAGCTTGCAACGTCATGAACGACGACGCGGAACGAATTCGCCAGCAGATGCAGAACGTCCGTCAGGACATGGGCGCCGGCGTGCACGACGTTGTCCAGGGGGCGCGGCAACTCTCGGATTGGCGTTACTACGTGCGCAAGCACCCGTGGGCATGTGTGGGCTCTGCGTTCGCGATCGGGTTTCTCGCCACGCCCGCGAGAAAGAAGCTGGTGTCTGGCAATGTCGACGTGGCCGCCCTGCTCCAGCAGCTCAAGGGAAACGCGGCTGCCGAGGGGGGCATGTCGGGCCTGCTCCCAGGCGGCATCACCGGCAGAGTCTTGGCCTTTGTGGGGCCGCTGATCCTGCAGAATGCCGCGGCACTCATTGCCCAGCGGTTCGCCCCCGGAAATCCCACGCCTGATCCCGATTCGGTGCATCCCTCCGTCGACGCCCCATGACTGTCCCGGCGGCACGCGAAACCATGATCAACAGACTTCCCAAGGAGTTCCGCCTGCCCGCGGCCAACGGCCGCAAGCACGCCCTCGGCGACGATGCGGACGCGGGCTTCGCACAGCGCGCCGCGGCATCCGCGGCCCGCTGCATCGGCAACTACCCCGTCGCAGCTCTCTGCTCTGCGTTCCTCGTGGGTCTGATCGCGGGGCGCGTCGTCAAACGCTAAGAATATGATTCATTACGGCGAAACCAACGGCGACGAAGATGGCGACGGCCTTTACGGCGAGGCCGAGTCCCCGTCCCCGGCGGGCGACATCCGGCACGGCGTCACGCAGATCGCTCGCGACGCCGTAACGCTCGCCGAGCTGCAGGCCCAGCTCCTGCAAGTCGATCTCCGCAACTGGCTCAATGCGACGTTCGTCCCGGTCGTGATCCTCGCAATCGTTGCCGCGACAGCTGCCTTGGCCAGCTTGCCGGTGCTGCTGTTCAGCCTCGCGTACTACCTGGTCGACGCGGCGAATCTCACGCTGCCGTCGGCCCTGCTCGCATCGGCGGGAGTTGGCCTGTTGGCGGCCGCGAGTTGCGGATTCCTCGCCTGGCGAACGCTCACTCGCAGCCATGGGGCGTTCACTCGATTTCGCACCGAGCTCGCCCGCAACATCGGTTGGCTCAAGCAGGTTCTCGGCCGCCCCAGCGAAACGGCCGATCGTCTTTCCCCTACGCCCACGACCGCGGCGCGCAGACCGCCGCGATAAGAATTCAACCGGAACTCAAACCTTCAGGAGCATCCCATGGCAGAAGCCACTCGCGAAACCCGCACGACGCCCACCAAGAACGGCGGCGCGCCGGCCAACTTCACCCATCCGGGCCTCACTGCCAGCGAAGCGGCAGTCGAATGCTTCAAGGAATACGCCCGCGAACGGCCCGAGATCGTGACCCTCTGGGCGCTCGGGATCGGCTTCGTGCTGGGTTGGAAGCTCCGAATCTGGTGAGCCGCTGGATCCTCTAGGTCGTGGATGAGCGGGCGAGCGGAGCCTCCGCGGCTACTCGCCGTCCTCCACGACTTGTTCGATCTGGATGCCCAAATCCCGCATCTTGTTGCGCAGGCTCCCCCGCGTGATGCCGAGCCGCCGCGCCGCTTGCGACTGGTTGCCGTGCGTTTCGCGCAGCACGCGTGCGATCAGGTACCGCTCCATCATCTGGAGCGTTTCCTGGTAAAGATTCTCGGAGCCCGCGCCGGTCAAGCCATCGATGAACCGGCACAAATCCACGCTCGAGTCGCCCTCATGCAAGCCGCCGGCGACGCTTGCCGATGTGGGATTGTTCTCGACAATCTCCTTCGGCAGCGTCTCCGGGACGATCGTCGGCCCGGTCGCCATGAGCATGGCCCGCCGCATCGCCGTCTGCAGCTCGCGGATATTCCCCGGCCAGTTGTAGGTTTTCAGCAGCGTCAGCGCCTCGGGCGAGATGCTCGTGATGTTCTTAGTGAGCTGCACGTTGAACCGCTTGAGGAAGTGGTCAATCAGCAATTCGAGGTCCGCCTCGCGTTGGCGCAGCGGGGGGAGCATAATTTCGAAGCCGTTCAGGCGATGGAACAGATCGAGCCGGAATTCGTTGTCGGCAATCATCTGCTCGAGATTCCGGTTCGTCGCCGAAATGAGCCGCACATCGACCGTGATCGTCTCGTGCCCGCCGACGCGCTCGAAGCTTTGCTCCTGCAGCAGGCGCAGTACCTTGCTTTGGGTCACGGGGGACATGTCGCCCACTTCGTCCAAAAAGATCGTGCCGTTGTTGCACTGCTCGAACCGTCCGATCCGCCGCCGGTCGGCCCCGGTGAACGCGCCCTTCTCGTGGCCGAATAGTTCGCTTTCCAGTAGCGTGTCTGTGAGAGCCGCGCAGTTGACGGCCATGAAGCACTCGCCCACGCGATGGCTGTGGTGGTAGATTGCCCGCGCGATCAGCTCCTTGCCCGTGCCGCTCTCGCCGCTGATCAGCACGGTGACGTCTTGCGCGGCGACCCGGCCGATCTGCTTGTAGACTTCGAGCATTCGCGGGCTGCGACCCACGAGCAGGTCGCCGTCGTCGGCCGCGTCCGACTGCTCGAGATGGACGGGCGACGCCATGAGCCGCCGCGTCTCCAGCGCTCGCTCGATGAGCGACTCCACCTGCGCCACATCCAGCGGCTTCAGCAGGTAGTCGTAGGCGCCCAGCTTCATGGCCTCGATGGCTGTGTCGCTGTCGTTGCTCGCGGTGATGAAAATGACCGGCATCCGCACGTCGAACTGCCGCGCCTCTTTGGCCTGCTTAATGCTCGGCCCCTCGGGCAGCAAGATGTCCAGCACCAGCACGTCGGGCTTCACCTCCCGCAGCATCTTCATGCCTTCGGTGGCGTCGTCGGCCACGTGCAATTGCGTGTCAGAATCCTTGAACACGCGCTTGAACAGCGCCAGCACCGACCGGTCGTCATCCACCACCAACAAACTTGGCATCGCGTATCCCCGATTACGGCACTCGCCTACCGCTGGATTTTGCCATCATCCGAACGGTCGCGGTGAGTTTTTGGTTCAGAACTTCGTATTCTACCCTCGGCAATCCGCGGGTCGATAGCATGGGACCCGGTTCGCTGACGGAAGCGGACGGACAGAGGGGCTGTTTTATGCGTAGTTCCCCCTCAGGAGCCTTGCCCGGATGCCGGTCCGATCAGGGACGCGAGGGCTCCGATTTCGACCCCGTCGTATCCGCTTCCACGGCCTCTGCCATCAGCTCGACGACCGCCGTCACCGGAAAGTGGTCCGACGGATACCGACCCGCGGCCTGCGTTCGCATGATCTCCGCGTCGACGACCTGCCAATCGTCGGTCGCCAACACGGCGTCGATCTTGGCCGGTCCGGGCGTCCCGGTAAACGCGTGAAAAGTCCCTCCCGGCGGGCCGGCGCCGGCGGGCCGATACGTGTCGCGCAGGAGCTTCCCGCTTCGGGTGAGCCCGATCGTGGCCGGGTTGTCGGGGGCGGAATTGAAGTCCCCGGTCACAAGCACCGGCTCCCCCGCCGCCAAGCGCAGGCCGACGCGCGCCGCCATCAGGGCGCCGCTCGCCACGCGCGACGGCTGCGACTCGTGATCCCAGTGCGTGTTGAAGACGGTGAACCGCCGGGAGTCGCCGCGATCCAGAAGCCGAGCCCAGGTGCAAATCCGCGGCAGCGTATTTCCCCACGTTCGCGAGCCGGGCTCCTCGGGGGCGTCCGACAACCAAAACGTATCTGCCGCCATTAGGTCGAACCGCCGTCGCCGATAAAAGATGGCGGAGTACTCGCCGCCGCCATCGGCCTCGCGCCCCACGCCCACCAAGCCGTGCCCGGGAAGCGCCACGCCGATCGCATCGATCTGGTCGCGAACTGCTTCCTGCACCCCCAGCACATCGGGGTCGAACTCGGTAATGACTCGCAACAGGAACTCCCGCCGCAGCTCCCACCGATTCTCCCCGTCCGGCGCCGTGCCGTAGCGCACGTTGAACGTCATCACCCGCACCGGCTCGGCAAAGGCAGACAGTCCGCTACCCCACGCCAAGATCGCCGCCATCGCCCATAAAACTCGCATCGCACGTCCCCCACGCCAGTTCCATTTCCCACGCCCCGACACGGCGTCGTGACCCCTGCGGCACAATTGGCCGCCCCGTTCCGCCCCATGTACACTGGAGGTTCTCCGCTCTCGCGCCCGCAGAGTCGCCCCCATGCGTATCCGAACCATCCCGCAAGTCTACCGCAACGTCAATCGCTGGCGCGAAATCCTTGCCGTTCTCACCAAGTATGGCCTCGCCGGTTGGCTCAGCCGCTTGCGGCTTAGCGCGCCTCTGCGGGGCTTCTTCAAGCCCGCCAATCCGAACCTGCCTGCCTTCGCCACTCGCGAGATGCGCATCCGGCTGGCCCTGGAAGAGCTCGGCCCCACGTTCATCAAGATGGGCCAGGTGATGAGCACCCGCCCCGACCTGGTCGGCGCCGAGCTGGCCGAGGAGCTCGAAAAACTCCAAACCGCGGTCCCCGCCGATCCGCCCGAAGCCGTCGCCGAACTGATTCTCGAAGAGCTCGGCCGCCCCATCGACGAGGTGTTCCTGGAGTTCTGCGAAACGCCCGTCGCCAGCGCGTCGATCGGCCAGGTTCACCGCGCCCGTATGCACAACGGCGAGGATGTGGCGGTGAAAGTCCAACGGCGTCACATCGCGCGGGTCGTGCGCGTCGATCTCGACATCCTGCAGGGCCTCGCGCAACTCGCCGAGCGGCTGCCGGATCTCGAAGGCTATCGCCCCGTCGCGGCCGTGGCCGAGTTCCAGCGCGCCCTGCGCCGCGAGCTCGACTTCGATCGCGAGCGCCGCCACATGGACGAGTTCCGGCGCCACTTCGACGGCAGCGAGCTAGTGCGCATCCCGCGCCCCATTCCCGAGATCTCCACGGATCGCGTCCTGGTCATGGAGTGGCTCGAGGGCGTGCCGCTGAGCTCGCCTAAGGCGATCGCCGAGAGTGGTTACGACCTCGCCGCCACAGCTCGCCACGGCGCCGAGCTGTATCTCGACATGATCTTCCGCCACGGCCTGTACCATGCCGACCCCCACCCGGGCAATCTCCTGCTCATGGAGAATCAGGCGATCGGCCTGCTTGACTACGGCATGGTCGGCCGCATTGATGATGCGCTCCGCGAAGACATCGAAGAACTGCTGATGGCGGTCGTCGACCAGGACAGCCAACGGCTCGGCGCCATCGTCATGCGCGTCGGCTCGGCGCCCCCGGGGCTCGACGAGTCTGCGCTCAATGTCGACCTGGCCGATTTCGTCGCTCAGTACGGCCACCAACCGGTCGAGCGATTCGAGCTGGCCGATGCCCTGCGCGAGATGACGGCCATCGTCCGCCGGCACCACATCGTGCTGCCAGCGTCGATGACGATGCTGCTCAAGGTGCTGGTGATGCTTGAAGGCGCCGCCCGCCGGCTGAACCCGGCGTTCAGCATGGTCGAGGTGCTCAAGCCGTACCGCGCCAAAATGATCGCCCGGCGCCTGTCGCCGTCGCGGCACCTGCGCAAGGCCCGGCGGATCGCCTACGAGATCGAGCAACTCGCCGAGGTGTTTCCGCGTCGCCTGCGCGACATCCTGCAACAAGTCCAAGCCGGCCGCTTCGACGTCCACCTCGACCACCGCGGCCTGGAGCCGTCGGTCAACCGGCTGGTCCTCGGGATGCTCACCAGC
>JANOIK010000470.1:0-2215 GCA_031407585.1 Planctomycetota bacterium
GGAGGGCGACGGCTTCCTGGTTGACAAGATTTTGGACAAGGCGGGCGCCAAGGGCACGGGCAAGTGGATGAGCCAGCTTGCGCTCGATCTCGGCGTGCCCAGCACGCTGGTGACCGAGGCCGTGTTCGCGCGGTCGCTCTCGGCCGCGAAGGACCAGCGCGTGCGGGCGAGCAAGGTGCTGCCCGGGCCCGAGCACACCAAGAACAAGGGCGACAAGGCCGAGTTCGTCGAACAGATTCGGCAGGCGCTTTACGCGTCGAAGATCGTGAGCTACGCCCAGGGCTTCGTGCAGATGCAGATGGCGTCGAAGGAAGAGGACTGGGGGCTGAACTTCGGCCAGTGTGCGCTGCTGTGGCGCGGCGGGTGCATTATTCGGGCGGTGTTTCTCGATCGGATCAAGGAAGCGTTCGACAAGAACCCCGCGCTCGAGAACCTGTTGCTGGATGCCTATTTCACCAAGGCGATCGCGGACGCGCAGGTGGCGTGGCGGCACGTGCTGTCAAGCGCGACGCACCTGGGCATCCCGACGCCGGCGTTTTCGACGGCGCTGGCGTATTACGATGGCTACCGCCGCGACCGCTTGCCGGCGAATTTGCTGCAGGCGCAGCGCGATTATTTCGGGGCGCACACGTTTGAGCGCACGGACAAGCCCGGCGTGTTTCACGCGGAGTGGCTGGACCTGCGGAAACAACCACAGAAGTGATCTCGACCAGCCACAACGTGGCGGCGGTCAATAGCCAGAGGCGCGAGACTCTGGTTGTCATGTCGTTGAAACGAGCAGAGCCCCAACGGGGCGATGGCGCCGACGCCCCGTCGGGGCTCTTTGCGTGATCATGCCCTCAACCAGGGGCTTACGCCCCTGGCTATGAACCACCGGCCCCGTTGGGCCTGAAGACGTGCCATGCCTGCCACCTTCGTCATCTTCGGCGCCTCGGGCGACCTCACGAGTCGCAAGCTCATCCCCGCGCTGTATAAGCTGCACCGCAAGGGGCGGCTGAAGGACGGCTTGCACGTTGTCGGGTTTTCGCGGTCGCCGTACACGCACGACGAGTGGCGGGCTGAGCTCAAGGAAACGACAGCCAAGTTCGCGGGCGCCGACTTCGACGCCGCGGCGTGGGATGCCTTCGCCAAGGGCGTGTACTACCATGCCGGCGATGTCGGGCACGCGGACCACTTCGGCTCGCTGCGGGACTTCCTCGCCAAGATCGAGAACGGCGCCGCCAGTCCGCGCGTCTATTACCTTTCGATGGCGCCGCAGTTCTACGAGACGGCCGTCGGGCATCTCGGCGACAGCGGCCTCGCCGCGGAAGACGGCGCTCCGCGCCGCGTCGTCATCGAGAAACCCTTCGGCACGGACCTCGCCAGCGCCGAGCGGCTCAACGAAGCCGTGCATCGCGTGTTCCGCGAAAAGCAGGTCTACCGCATCGACCACTATCTCGGCAAAGAGACCGTGCAGAACCTGCTCGTGCTGCGGTTCGCCAACACGATTTACGAGCCGGTGTGGAATCGCAACTTCATCGACCACGTGCAGATCACCGTGGCTGAGGAAGTCGACGTCGGCAAGCGCGCCGGCTACTACGACAAGGCCGGCGTCGTGCGGGACATGGTGCAGAACCACATGCTGCAACTGATGATGGTGACCGCGATGGAGCCGCCGGTGCGGTACGAGGCAGACTCGATTCGCAACGAGAAGGTGAAGGTGCTGCAGGCCGTGCGGCGATTCACGGCCGAGCAGGTGCACAGCGACACGTTCCGCGGGCAGTACCGGGGCTACACGAAGAGCCCCGACGTGCCCTCGACCAGCCGCACGGCGACATTCGCGGCGCTGAAACTGTGGGTGGACAACTGGCGGTGGGACGGCGTGCCGTTTTACCTGCGCAGCGGCAAGGCCATGTCGTGCCGCACCACCCAGATCGTCATCCAGTTCCGCGAGCCGCCGCAGCGGCTTTTCAAGACGGGGCCCAACAGCTTGTGCGAGTCGAATCGGCTGGTCATCCAAATCCAGCCGGCCGAAGGCATCCAGATGCACTTTCAGACGAAAGTGCCCGACGCGGGGATGAAGCTGCGGCAGACCGACCTGAGCTTCGACTACCAACACGAGTTCCGCCAGAAGATGCCCGAGGCGTACGAGCGGCTGCTGCTCGACGCACTCGAGGGCGACGCCAGCCTGTTCGCGCGGGCGGACGAAGTCGAGGCGGCGTGGAAGGTGTGCGAC
>JANOIK010000477.1:0-5921 GCA_031407585.1 Planctomycetota bacterium
GCGATGAGCTCGCTGAGATGAGCAAAGGCCAGGCACGAAAAGGTGTCGGCGGCGCCATAGTAGATCGCAAGCCGATCGGCCGACTTGTCGGCCAGCGCGGCGCACGGGAACACGACATTGGGAACGTGCCCCGACACTTCGTAGTCGGCCTCGGGCGTCATGATGTGTTGGTTGGTGCGGTAGAGCACCTTCCAGGGCTCGTCGAGGTCGAGCAGCGCGGCGCCCATGCTGTAGACGAATCCGTTGCACGTATCCATGACGCCGTGGTAGATCATGAGCCAGCCATCGGCCGTCTCGATCGGAATTGGACCCGCGCCGACCTTGGTTCGCTGCCACCACTGTCCGGTCGCGTCGCCGCCTTTGCGCATCACGAGTCGGTGCTTGCCCCAGTAGCACATGTCGGGGCTTTCGCTCAGGTAGATGTCGCCGAACGGCGTGTGGCCATTGTCGCTGGGGCGGCTGAGCATCAAATACTTTCCGCCGATCTTGCGCGGGAACAACACGCCGTTGCGATTGAACGGCAGGAACACGTTTTCGAGCCGCTCGAACGACTGAAAATCGTGCGTGCGAGCCACGCAAATCGTGGGGCCGTTGTGGCCGCCGCACCAGGTGATGTAGTACGCATCGTCGATCTTGCACACGCGCGGGTCGTAAGCGTAGTCGCCCGCGCCGTACGAGACGTCGTCCGCAAACGCGACCGGCTCCGGCTCGATGTGCCAGTCCAGGCCGTCTTCGCTCCACCCCGCATGGAGATGCGGAAACCGAGTGCGAAGCTCGACGCGGAAGACTCCCGCGAAGCCATCGCCGTACCGCACGACGGCGCTGTTATAGATGCCCTGCGCGCCCGGCATGTGATGGCGGCCGATCACCGGGTTGTTGGTGTACCGCCAAAGCAGATCGTGCGACCCCGCCGGGCGCTGCTGCCAGGGAATCGAAGGGGGAGCGATCGAAGTCCGCCGAACGTCGGAGGGCTCACGCGCTGGGCGCACCGCAATTCCCTTGAGGGGTAGTGATTGAGATGATTCTGCCATCGGATCGAGATCAGCCCAAGTTCGCGTGGCCGGCTTCGGCGCCCGGGTAATAATTCCAGAGTATCATCGAACTTCCTGCTGTTCAAGTAGTTGAACGCGTCAAAGCGCCCCTTTTGCCGGCATTTCCCGATTGAGCTCGGCGCCCACAAAGCCGATCATCAGCTAAGCAGCAACGTCTTTCCCCCAGGCAGCGTCATGAGCAGTTCGTCAGCACCACGACTCAAAGATGTGGCCAAAGAGGCCAACGTCTCGCTGAGCGCCGCTTCGCGAATCCTGCGCGGCGAGCAGGAACGCTTCGGCGACGAAACCTGCCAGCGCGTCCTTGAAGCGGCGCGCAAGCTCGGTTGGCGGCGCAACCTTTTGGTAAACGGCATCCAGACCGGACGCACCAAAACTGTCGGCGTCATGATCCCGCCGTTCGACTCGTTCTGGGTCGACGTCCTCGCCGGGATTCACATCGTGCTCGCGTCGGCCGACTATCTCCCCATCACAGTCTGGGTGGGCGACTGCGCGGAGATGCCTCACTTCGAGAAAGACCAAGAGCAGGGTTTGACGCAGATGAGTCGGCTGCTCGATCGCCGGGTCGACGGCTTGATTCTCTGGCCGTCGTTCGCCGTCGCGTACTACGAACATTACCGCGAAGTCATTGAACGTCGCGTTCCCGTCGTGGTCATCGATCACGAGTTTTCGCAAGAGAACATCGCGGACTCGATTGAGACCGACGAGCAACGATGCGCTCGAACAGTCGCGGAGCACCTGCTCTCATTGGGCCATCGGAACATCACTTGCTTCTCGGCCCGCGAGACCGCCTGGCAAGCGTGGGCCGTGCGCCGCCGCAAGTCGTTTGAAGCGGCCGTCGCGGAGCTTGCGGGCATCGAGATCACCACGTGGCGCCTCAATCAATGGGGCACCAACGGCTTGGAAGTCGCGATCGAGATCCTCACGAGCCAGCCGCGCCCGACCGCCGTCTTTTGCGTGACCGATCACGAGGCCGTGTTCCTCTACCAGGCGGCCCAGCAACTGGGCATTGCGATTCCGCAACAGGTCTCGGTGGTGGGCTTCGCGGACCTGGATTTCGCCGAGACGCTTCGCCCGCCGTTGACCACACTGCGGCAGCGCCCGAAGGAAATCGGCCGACGGGCCGCTCAGATGATCCTCGACCGGCTCGAGGGCGATTTCGCGGACAGTTCTCCCACCACGATTCGCGTGGGCGGCGATCTCATCGTTCGCGGCTCGTGCGGCAGTGCTCCGTAAGGCTCTCGTTTACGGTCGCGGCGCCTTGATCTCGATTTCCCCCTCGCCTGTATCAATGACGAGCGGAGTCGTGGCGAGGCTCGTACAGTCCTGAGGGACGAGCAACTTCCCCTTGGCGTCGTTCGCGTACTGAATTGCCACTTTGTGTTTTCCCGGTATCAGGCCGTCGCCGTATTTATAGCTCGTCGCGCAGGTGAACACGCCTTGCCCGTCGACCTGAGCTTCGGCGATGCGGGGCGTCATCTCACCGACGGGCTTCGCGTCGATCGCCTTAAACTGCAGCACAATGCTGCCCGCCGGAATCACGGCGCCGTCCTCGAATGTCACCTTGCCGTGCACCGGAACGTACTCAAACGGGCCATCGCTCCCGCAACCGGCGAGCAGCGCAACCCCGATCGCAAGGCAAGCGCTGGACGGTCGCCGGAAGCCCATCGTGCAAGATCCTCTCAATGAATGGCGCCAAAAACAAGCGTGGCGTGCAAAGGTTGAAAACTTCGCGGCCGGATGGGACCTAATTGGGCATGGTGTAGCTATAGCCGTCGGAAGAGACGTTCAACCGCTGCCAAACGCCGAACGAGGCTTCCAAAGTGTCGTTGGGGAAGGCGCTGTTGCCAATAAAGGCGCCCACATTCACTTGGCCAGCGTCGATGAAATCGCCGAGAAATCGGACGCTTCCATCGGCCATTGCGGCGAAGGCTCCGCCGATATGGCGACTCTTGACCGACGACTGAGCGCTGGCCCACGGATCCCCCGCCATGCAATCGGCGAGCAATGCACTTTGCCCGACCTCGTTGCTCACCGCTGCCATGCCCGCGATGTCATCCTCGCCGCCGGAACAGCTATTCACGCCGTAGACTCGGTTGAACGCGTGCCGGCAGTGAAAATTCGATCCGCACATCCCCATCGCCCAAACGCCCCGACGATCGCTTGCCGACGCGCCGGTTCTCGACTCAGCGATCATGATGACATTCGACGAGCCGTCGCTAAGTTGGCCGATGGAGCGTGCCCCGCCGCCATCAATGACGCCCATGCCCATGTTGAAATCCAGTTTTTCCTCCAGCAACTTGACGTCGGCGGCCGTCGACACGGTCGTCCCGGACAATGCGCTAAGGAATGCTTGGTCGGGAAAAAACTGGGCCGCGTTATAGAGATAGTTGCTTCGCCCCCAGTAGGCCCGATTCGCGGCCGGACCGTTCTGAAACGGCTCCGCATTAGGGTTGTCGCTCGGACAGAGAAAGATAGGAATTTTGGTCGTCACGGGGACCGCGTTAATGCTCCCGCCCCCGTCGACGTTTCGCGGCAAGAAAGCGGCAAGTCCTGTCGCCGTTCGCCATTGAAACTGAGCATGGAGCGCCTGCTGCTCGAGCTGCGGCAGGATCTCAATTGTCCACGTGCGGCGAAGCTGGTTGTCGCTATACATGACTTCCGGGACGTTGCGGTTGACTCCGTTCGTGTAGGTGTACACGGCCGACGGGAAGACCCCTTTCGACTCGTGGTTCGCCAGCACCGCCAGCGCCACATTCTTCATGTTGCTTTGGCAATTGGCGCGGCGCGCCGCTTCCCGGGCTGCCTGAACCGCGGGCAACAAGAGCGCGACCAACACGCCGATAATGGCAATGACAACGAGAAGTTCAACCAGCGTGAACCCTGCTGCCCGTCCTCGGCAACGCGAGATTCCTGTCATGGCAATCAGTCTCCTCATCCGAATCGCGTAACAGCAGGCCCCTTGGAATCGTGGCCGCCGCGCCCCCGCGCGGCGGCCACGAAAGAAGGAAGCCTAGGACCGCCGAGAGCGTCGCCGCATCGCCGCGGCGCCGAACATGCCGAACGTCGCCAACAACGCTGCGCCGGGCTCAGGGACAGAGCCCGCGGGAGCCGCGCCGTTGGCGTCATTGCCGAGGTTCCTCTGCCAGACCAGAAGGTCATCTCCGTCCGTGTCGCCGTCGTCGTCGGCGTCACCGAGGGCATTCTGGCCGAAATTTGTGCGCCAAACCGGCAAGTCTGCGCCATCGACGTCGCCGTCATGCTGAAAATCACCATCCAAGCTCTGCGTGCTCAAAAAGCGGATATTATCGATCACCGCCATAATCGTGCTGCTGCCATTTTGAGTCTGCACGGCGAACGCAATGCGCAGGTAGTTGGTGTTTGTGAGCAGGGGCGACTGCAATTGGGCCGCAAGACTTCCCAGTTGCGAGAACGGATAGGTCATCGTCAGGGGCTCGTCCGGCGATGCGCTGTCCGGAGTGACTTCCGTCGTGAGCAGGGCCGTAAAATCGCCCCGCGAGATCTGAATGTTGTTGCCTAGGGCGTCGATTCCAAACTCGTTGTCTTGTTGAAATTGGGTCAGGCCGCCGAGCGTCCCGTCGGCTGGAGTGGAATCAGCCCAAATGCCCATCACAATCTTCATCCAGGGCGCGTTGGATTCCCCCGGAACGACCGCGGAAGGCAGCCCTGGCGGCGGGGCCAGCGAGTCGTGAAACGTGACGTCGAACGCAATCGAATCCGACTTTCGCATGCGCGAGATGACGTTTCTCAGCTTAGTGTTGGTGGCGGCGTTGTCGATTGTGCCGTTGTTGTCCGTGTCCGCATTCAGGACCATTGCCGAGCCCCATTGAAAACCGCCCCCCCCGACCGGGATGTTGCTCGTTTCGATCAACAAGGCCTTGCCGACAGGATCCGGTTCGAACTTGCCCGTCGAGGGATTGCGCTTCGTGGCGCCTAGCCCCGTCACGATATGATGCTTGTGGCTCGTGTCGACGCCGCTGATGCCGGTGTCCGACCACCCTTGATACGTTCCGGCGTCAGTTTCGAAGTCCCAGACAACCTCGCCGAGCACGGTGGGGCTCTTGGGTTTTAGGCGCACATTGTCGATATAGTGCTTCGCGCCGCCGTTCGGAGCCGGATCTTCTGGATTGAAGCGGTTGCTGTCCGCGCCGAACGACAGGGTGTAGGTTGCCGCGCCAGTCGTGGGCAGTGGCGTGATCGAATCGAACAAGTTGCGAAACGGCACCTTGACAGTCGATTTTCCGGTAGTGCCGTAAAAGCTGCCAGTATTGAAGGGCGTCCCAGGGATGCCATCGTAATTAAGCTGAACGCGGGCGCCGGAGCGATCGGGACCGATGTCCCCTGGTTGCGTCGTGGACGTGGTTGTCGAGGGCGCTTCGACCCAGCTGTTGGCGTCGGAACTGACGTCGTACAGCAAGTCCCAGGCATCGGGATTCTGTGCCGCGAGCTGAAACGCGGCGTAGGCGTCCGTGTCGGCGCTCGTGTAGTCGGTTGAGATCGAGAGGCCTCCGATGGCGCCCCAGCCGTTAGAGAAAATGCCGTCATTCAAATCGAAGGCGCCTTCCGTCTCCAATTGGAGCGCCTTCGTGCCGCGCGTTCTGCCCGCCGTCGTTTGTTGGTGAGCGACGTACGTCACGTCGGCCGTCGACAGATATCGGGTTATGTCCGTTGGGTTTTCAAAGCTTTCGATGAGCTTTGGGCTCGTGAATACGAACTGCGCATTCGCTTGCCTGGCGGGCGACACTGCAACCAGGGCCGCCATCAGCGCTGCGCCGACCGGACCCAAATGTGAAAAGGCGCCTAATCGTGCTGTCATGTCTGAATTCTCCCTCGAATTGCCATGTGTTGCGA